>JAWOEL010000102.1:0-7096 GCA_046482735.1 Bacteroidales bacterium
TATACAGTTTCAGTTTGTAGTAATATTCCAAAAACAATAAAAAAGAGTAATACTAATTGTTTCATAGAGAATAAATAAAGGGTTTTATATAGTTTTCAATTATGTAAAAATACTAATAATTATCGTAAATAGTTATTTTAAGTACATACATTTTTTCTTTGATTGCGGGCTTTTCACATGTTTGTTAATTAGTGCTTGCGAGAAAACTACTTTTTTTCTGTGTTTCTGATGCGAAAGCTTCAAAGACGAGGCTTTCGAAATCTTGAAAATCAATAAGTTTACGTCTGTAAATGGTTGTTTTCAAGATGAGAATAACAGTCTACCCCGAACATACTTCGGGGATGTATTTGGAGTTTTCGCGCAGAAACTATATATATAAACAAAAGGAGGTGCCAGAAATACAGACACCTCCTTTTTTACTACCCAATAAAAGCTTTGGTTAGTTAAGAGCATAATCAATAATTGGAATTGATTTTGTTTTAATAATTGTAAAAGCCCTGCAATAATTTTGCAAAAAAGAAATTTTGGCATTAAAACTTGTGTTTTCAATTTTGATTTTACAAAAAGATTGAGAACTTTGTGCACGAGTAAAATGTTTATTCATAGGCATATTTTTTTATATATATAAAACGATAGTAATATACCTTTTAGTATATAATTTCACGAAATTTAATTTATAATGAAGGTAAGTTCACATAAACTTTTAGTACGCTTTTATAAGTGGAGACTTGATGCTGTAACAGATAAACATTTTATATATATAGTAAGTGTTATTACCGGATTAATTGTAGGCATAGCTGCCGTTGCTTTAAAAAATCTTGCACATTTTATTTCGTATGGGCTCCATGTGTGGTCACCTTTCGGCGAAGAGAATTATTTATATTTTTTATTTCCGTTTATAGGAATTATGTTGGGGTTATTGTTTACTAAATATATTATTAAACGAAATGTAAAGCACGGTGTTCCTCAGGTTCTTTATTCTATGTCAATGAAACGTGGAGAAATTGCACCACATAATATGTATTCGTCTATTGTTGCAAGTGCGTTAACTGTAGGTTTTGGTGGTTCTGTCGGATTGGAGGGACCAAGTATTGTTTCCGGAGCTGCATATGGTTCAAATATAGGACGTTTTTTTAGACTTAATTACAGACAAATACTTCTTTTAATTGGGTGTGGTTCTGCCGGTGTAATGGCAGCAATTTTTAATGCACCTATAGCTGCTGTTATTTTTGTGTTGGAAGTTATGATGTTAAACTTATCCATGTCATCTATTGTTCCATTACTCTTAGCAGCTTCATCAGCTACACTTATGTCTTATTTTTTAATGGAAAAAGACGTATTATTTTATTCTGTTATATTTCAAAAAATTGGTTATGAGTTAGTTGACATCCCTTCGTTTATTATTTTTGGTGTCATTGCCGGTCTTGTTTCTGTATATTTTAAACGAATGTATATATATATAGAAAGTCTTTTTGATAAAATTCCCGAGCAAAAAAGTAAGTTGTATATAGGAGGAGCTGTTCTTGGTTTAACCTTATTTTTCTTCCCGTCTTTGTATGGTGAGGGATATAACGAAATTAATATGAGTGTACGAGGAGATTTTTCCTATTTGTTTGATAATTCCATATTCAATTCATTTCGAAATAACTTCATTGTCCTGCTTATGTTATTATTGGCTGTTGTTTTTATGAAAATAGTAGCCACTTGCGTTACATTTGGTGCAGGAGGAGTAGGAGGTATATTTGCACCTGCTTTATTTATTGGAGCTAATTTAGGATTGTTTTTTGCGGTATTATTTTTAAATTTTGATATACATGTATCAATTAGTGTATTTGTCCTCTTAGGTATGTGTGGTATGATAGCTGGGGTTTTACATGCACCGCTTACCGGAATATTTTTAATAGCAGAACTTACAGGAGGGTACAACTTGTTTGTACCGCTTATGTTGGTTTCAGCCATTTCATTTGCAACTGTTCGGGCATTTGAATCATCTTCGGTGTATACATATCTTTTAGCACGTCGAAAGCAACTGTTGACACATAATAAAGACCGATCTGTGTTAACGCTTTTGAACATAAAAAAATTAATAGAGAAAGATTTTGCTACTATTAATGTGAATGCAAATCTTGGTGAATTAGTCAGGTTAATAAAAGTCTCTCATCGAAATATTTTTCCGGTTATTGATGATGATGGTGTTTTACACGGTATAATTAAATTAGATGATATTCGTGATATTATGTTTGATGCAAAAAAGTATAATAAAGTTGATGTA
The DNA here is from genome assembly GCA_046482735.1 of Bacteroidales bacterium. Taxonomy (GTDB): domain Bacteria; phylum Bacteroidota; class Bacteroidia; order Bacteroidales; family UBA1715; genus JAQICB01. The sequence continues at coordinate 2,273 of JAWOEL010000102.1, forward strand.
AGGACATTAATGCATATGCCAAAATATTTTTTTTCACCAGAAGATCATATGGATGATGTCGTGAAAACTATTCAAAAAACGCAGCATTATAATTTCCCAATATTAGATAATGGTAAGTATGTAGGGTTTATCTCACGAGCAACTGTCTTTAGTGAGTACAGAAAATTATCTGCATATTTTTCAGAAGAATAAAATTGTGTGTGTGTTGGTTAAATACTTATAAGACAGAGAATAAAAATAAGATGAAATTTTGGTTTTATCATTTTTTAGTTCTTATTTTGTATGCATATAACTTTTTGTGAAAACATGGTGATTAAAAATAACGAATTTAAAATAAATTTTATATACAAAACATAACATATGGAAACTTCAGTTAAATTACGATTTACACGTCATTTAGTAACGTTTGTAATTGCTTTTTTTCTAAGCATATTTTCAGTTTATTCTCAGGTCGATTTTGAATTTTGGTTTGCAGCTCCGTATGCAAATGAAAATCATGCACCTCAGTGGCCGCAAGGAAACGACTTTACTGTAGGAGGTCGTCCGATTTATTTGCGTGTAGCCTCTCAGGATGAGGCAGCCGATGTTACGGTTTCTATTCCTTCAAATCCTTCTTTTACGCCAATCACGCTTTCTATTCCTGCTAATAGTACTGATTTTGTTGATTTAACTGAATATATAGATGATATTCAGTCATCTAATGTTGGTGATGTGATAGAAAATAAAGCTATTCATGTACAGTCAACAGCACTTATTACGGCGTATTATGAAATATCGTCTGTGTTGAATACTGATATTTTTTCATTAAAAGGAAAAAATGCATTAGGAACCGAATTTTATGCCCCTATGCAAAATATATGGGACAATGACCCAACACATAATTCTGAACTTGATGGAGCTCCTGCTGATCCCGCTTATTCATATATTGTAATAGCCGCTACGGAAAACAATACTGAAGTTCAAATAACACCAACATCTGATGCTGTTGGTATAACTGCCGGACAAACAAAAACAGTTTTTTTAAATAAAGGTCAGACTTATGTTGTGCGTGCTGAAAACCAAACGGCAAGTGCAGGAAAATTGGGGGGGACATATATAACTTCAAATAAAGAAATCGCAGTAACAGTTGCTGATGACTCTGTATATCCCCAAGAGTATACTAGTTCAGGTGATTGTGAGGATTATGCCGGAGATCAAATTGTTCCTACAGATATTATTGGAACTGAATATATAGTAATAAAGGGGCAAGGGTATGAGGATGATGGGAACCAAGGTGTTGATTTTCAGGAACGCGTTTTTGTAACTGCAACAGAAGATACAACTGAGATATATGTAGATGGCACTTTAATGACAACTCTGGATGCTGGTGAACAAACATCATATCAGTTAGGAAGTGAAGCGACTTCTAGTTATACGTATGTTAGTTCATCTAAGCCTGTGTATGCATATCATCATTCAGGGTATCAGTGCGAAATGGCTGCTGCTTTGTTGCCTGCTGTAGGCGGATGTACCGGTTCGTATAATATGGGATTTGTGCGTACGTATGGTGAGCAAGATAATGAAGAATTCTATATGAATTTAATGGTTAAAGGTGGTGGTGAAGGTGATTTCCTTTTGAATGGTGAATCTAGTACTCCTATAGAAAATGCAACGTTCCAAACAATTGATGGAACAGACTGGAGAGTTGCACGTATTTATTATTCTCCTACAGAGATGCCGGTTGGTGCGTATTATTTGCAAAATACAACATCACTGTTTCATATGGCTATGATGAATTCTACTGCACATGACTGGGGTGATGGACAAGGCTATAGGTTAATGGGTGCGTATTATGGTTATTTTTCGAAATTTAGTGATAACCTGCCAATTGCGTATGTTAAAAATAATGATTCTACGTATTATTTTGCTGAGGCTGGTGAAGAGGTTCGCCTAATTGCTGAGGGTGGTTTTGAATATGAATGGACAGGATATGAGTGGACAGGGGATGAATGGGTGGAAATGACGCCACCTTACTATTTGAGTAATACCTCTGTTGAAAATCCTTTTGTTGTAATTAATACTATTGGTAAGTATAAGTATACAGCTTCAATTAATACAGAATGTTATGGTTTAGAGGAACGTAGTGTAGTAATTGAAGTTGGAGAGCCATTGTTCTTGAATGATATTCATGATACGGTATGTTCTACTCCTCCTTATGAGAACATAAGTGAGCATTATAATTTATTTAATTTGAATGATACGATAATAAAAGAAGTTGACCGGGAAAAAGGTTATTTTGTCGATTCCTGGTATAAATGGATAGAGGATAGTACCCATGTGTGGGATGACTTTGAGGAACAACGAAGTTTAGTTGGTGAGGCTTATAATGGTTCTATGACTGTTACAACTAATCCAGATCAGACAGGTGTGAATGTGTCTGAGTCTGTAGGACATCTGCAAAAAGAATGTACGAGTTGTGATAATCCTTCAGGATTAGATCCGGGATATTCTTGGGATGACTATAATCAATCTGTGTGGTATGATATAGAATTGAATGATGTAATGAACTTGTCACATGGTACAGAATTTTCTTTTGATATAATGTATGATGGCTCTTCTCTTAGTTCATATGGAGAACATGCTATTTATTTAGAATTATTTAATGATGCAGGGTATACTGTTAAAGAACTTGGTGGCACCTTGTCGTCTGATGATTTGCAAAATCCTGAATGGCAACAAATGACTTTTGATTTGTCCGGATATGATTTGAAAAATATTAATTCTGCTCGTATACGGATTTTTGTTAATGATTATTATGCTGATAATATTGCAAATGATTTACCTGTAGGTTATTATATAGATAATATAAAACGAGAAGTGATTAAGCACGAAAAAAGAATTGCGGATCCATACAATTATCGAATAACAGATGGTGATACGGTACGGGCTAAAGTTTTAAATGAAAATCAACCTGCACGTGTAGATACTGCTCATGTGTATTTTGCGGTTGAACCATCACGAAGACCTGCGAATGATTTATTTGTTAGTGATATATGTGCTGATGTCGGCAATGAATATTATGGATTTGATTTAACTGAGTATAAATATAAAATTGGTGGTGCCTTGGTGGCTGATAAAGACTGGTATTTAGATGAAGGATTAATTAATCCTGTTTCTGATCCTACAAATGCTACTGTAAGTGGGACACAGACCTTTTGGGCTTTTATTGATGATGAGTGTGAGCATATTGGTTCATTAACAATTGAGATATCTCCTTTACCAGAAATTATTACAGATTCGGCTGTTGTTGAAATTTGTGAAGTGGTTTCTATTGGTGGTGATAGGGGTATCATTGATTTAACCGATGCCCGTGAATATATTACTTCTGATGCAGATGCTACTGTTATGTGGTTTACTGATGAAGAATATACAACTCCTGTTACCGATGCAGAACAAGTTTTTGCTGCTGATGGTGATGTGTTTTATGCGGAAATGTATATTGATCCTGACTGCCGTACGTATGCTAAATTAGCGGTAAATGTGATTCCGTTAGATGATATTGTTTTTGATGATTTTACGGTATGTGAAGATGGTGGAGATGTTGTGTTGTCTGCATCTCCTTCAGGCGGGGTATATTCAGCTGATTCTGTTGTTACCGGAAATATATTTGACCCGAGAGAGGTTGGAGCCGGTGATTTTCCGATAACATATACTATAGAAAATCAGGGGTGTACTAATTTCGAGACTATAACAGCGACGGTGCATCCCGAAGTTTTTGTTTCGATAGATAAGGATCCTGTTGGTAAAGTACATGTAGGTAGTACGGTAGACCTTGATGCGACAATTATTCCCGCACCTGAGTCTGATTACTCATTTACGTGGTCAAATGCAGATTCGCTTGTGGATCCTACTGTGCTTAACCCAACAACAAAAGAATTATCCGAACCGACAACATTCAGATTAGATGTGACAAATGATATAACAGGATGTACAGGTAGTATGGATGTGCTGGTAGATGTGTATGTTCCCGTTAATGTTGATTTAGACTTTTCTGCAAATCCGGTATGTGCTGGTGATACAGTTATTCTTGAAGCTAAAAAATCCGGTGGTTTCGGTCCGTATCAATATGACTGGACAATTCCTTCCGGAGTTGATTATACATTTATTAATGATAGTGTTATAAGTCTTAACAATCCACAGACAACGAGTACTATTTCTGTTGAGGTAACAGATTCCGGAATTAATCCTGCAGATGTTGTTTATGCAGAAGAAGAGTTTGTTGTTTTTCCAAATCCTTCTATAACAATGTCGAATCCGGCTCCAACTTGTGCTAATGAAATTATTGAAATCAATCCACAAGTTTCGGGTGGTACACCGGCGTATGAACATACATGGTCTCAAGATACTGAGATATTAGAAACATCAGTTACCGATGACTATGCTCTTGTAAATACAAATGATTATACCGGAACATATTATTTGCAGTATTCTGTTGTCGATCAAAATAATTGTTCTGCACAGGAAAATGTTGAGGTTCAAATATTTGATCTGCCGGTAGTTAGTGCTTCCGGACCGGATAAAGTGTGTGTGTCCGATATTGTTTCGTTAGAAGGAAATGTGCTTCAGGGTAACACAGCAGATGGTTCCCATGAGTGGTATTCTGAAGATCCGGCTTGGTTGAATGATTTATCAAGTACGATAATACCAAATCCTGAATTTAGTTCTAACAGCGCTATGTTGATGATACCGATGGCAGTCCTTTTGATTACAACCACGGCCATGTCAATATAACCGGAGGAACATCTGGTACCATCGGCTGGCGAACGATAATGGGATATGACAGTG
>JAWOEL010000133.1:0-9480 GCA_046482735.1 Bacteroidales bacterium
AACGCTTTACAGGCAAAACACCCCAGCTGTGGTAGGCTTGCGGGTTTTTACGGGCCACAATGCCCAGAGGTTCAAATGCCAAGAGGAAAGGGTCAAAATGACGGCTTCTTTTGTGTTATATAAAATTTTTGTATATAAAAATCTATACCTAATGGTATATACACGTCTATACGACTTTTTTTGTTTTTTAAAAAAAATGGAAGAATATGAAATTTTTGTTGTAGTGAAATAATATTATGTGGAAAAGCTGTATATTGAAAACAGTATTCCAGTTTTTCTGATATTCCTATACCATATTGTAAAGACACTTTTTTTATATGAAAATAAGAAGTGTCTATATCTCCAAAACCATCAGCACTGTTAAAAGATTTATACTTGAGACTTGAATAACCTAGTTGTAATTTATTTCGATTTTGAATATAGTTTTCTTGCCCTATACATAATAATGGGGTTAAGGATAAGATTAAAAAAAGAAGTTTTTTCATGTTTGATCTTAATATTAAATTGATTGAAGTATTCCTAGAGTGTTTTTTTTAATACCTAAAATCCGCAACTAAATAATTTTGTTTGAAAAGTAATCATTTTTAAGTTTAATAGGGGGATTTTTTGTTAAAAAATTGAGTTTTTTTTCGATTATTTGTCAATATACAAGAATGTTTTTAGGTTTTTCACCCCTACCACTTTCTTATTATGTATGGTAATATTTTCGTGCCACTTCGATATTTAATGCACTGACAGGTAGGTTTTTATGTTTTGAGTAAAAACACATCAACCCCATGATTGTTACCTGTTTATGTCTTTTCATTCTAATAACAGATGGTATTTCTTGGCAGTAAATAATTTTAATATATGTTGCCTGCCTTGCTTTATCCATTTTGATGGGACAACCATAAAACGAACAGGGCATTTTCTTCCGCACAAAATCATTATTCATTTCGTCAAACAAACGTTCGTTATCGCCCCTATTGTTTACTTGTTCAAGTTCCCCTCTAAGATGTTCAGTAATATCTTCTGCACATTTGCCATCACAAAGAATCATCAGCAAATATGAACGAAAAAGATCGCTGTAATCGTATTCAGACCCAACACCCCGATTTCCAAGTATGTGGTCGATTATTGAACAGATATTTTTGGTAACTATTATTGAATTTGCGAAATTTATTCCGCCAAAAGATTTGATTTTTGAAGAAGAATATGTAATTTTTATCTCGCTATGATGTTTTTCACCTACATAAGTGAAGAATATTTAATCGGGCAGGCTTTGTAAACATTATTTTTACTTGGCTTCCCGATTTTATTAAATTTTTGTTGCGGATTTAAGGAATTTAATTTTAATCAGAGACTTTATCGATAAACTCAAGTATAAAATATATTACCAGAACAAAAAAATTATTTCATACTGCTTTTTATTAAATAAATTATAATACATTTGTCCTAATTACAGTGGAAAGATTTGAGTTGATTGCAACCACCAAAAAAAATGCTAAACCGACCGTGGTTACATCATTTTCTATTCTCAACTCAGTTTTCCCACAATTATTTATTATAAAAAATATATACTATGGGATATTTATTTACATCCGAATCAGTTTCGGAAGGACATCCGGATAAAGTTTCCGATCAAATTTCTGATGCATTGCTTGATGGTTTTTTGGCTCAGGATTCTAATTCGAAAGTTGCATGTGAAACTTTAGTTACAACCGGTTTAACCGTTTTGAGCGGTGAAGTTAAAACAAACGGCTATGTTGATGTGCAAAATATTGCACGTAGCGTAATTAATAACATTGGCTATACAAAAGCAGAATATATGTTTGATGGTAATTCATGTGGCGTTATTTCTGCTATTCATGAACAGTCGCCTGATATTAATCAGGGAGTTGTGCGCGAAGATCCGTTATTGCAAGGTGCCGGAGATCAGGGAATGATGTTTGGTTTTGCGGTTGATGAGGCGAAAAATTATATGCCGCTTACATTAGATATTTCACATCGTATTCTTGAATGTTTGGCAGATGTGCGGAAAAATACTAATAATATGCCATATCTTCGTCCTGATGCAAAATCGCAGGTAACAATAGAGTATGATTCACAAACACATAAACCAATACGAATCGATACTATTGTTGTATCAACTCAACATGATGATTTAGGGGGTACAGATGAGGATATGCAGATAAAAATTGCTGAAGATATACGCAGATATGTAATACCGCAAACAAAAGCTTTGTATCCTGAGTCTGTACAAAAATTATTTGATGACAGTTATATTTTGCATGTAAATCCAACCGGCAAGTTTATTATTGGCGGTCCGCATGGAGATACAGGATTGACCGGTCGAAAAATTATTGTTGACACCTATGGTGGTCGCGGAGCTCATGGTGGTGGTGCGTTCTCTGGTAAAGATTCCTCAAAAGTGGATAGAAGTGCGGCATATGCGTCTCGACATATTGCAAAAAATCTTGTTGCTGCCGGTGTTGCTTCTGAATGTTTGGTACAGGTTTCGTATGCTATAGGTGTGCCGGAACCGGTAAACATATATGTGAATACCTACAAAACAACTACGGCAAAAAAGGAAAATGGTGAGCTGTTTACTGATGAAGAGATTGCAAACATAGTTTCTGAAATGTTTGATTTGCGACCTGCTGCAATAGTTGAACGATTTGGTTTGAAAAACCCAATATTTTTACCAACTGCTGCGTACGGACATTTTGGTCGTGAACCATATACCGACACTGTAAAGGTTTATGAAAATGGGGTGGAAACAACCAAAGAGGTAGAATTTTTTGCCTGGGAAAAATTAGATTATGCAGATGCTATTAAAGCTACATTTAATGTGTAGTTAGATACGCGTATTGTTGTTTATAATAAAAAATCCTGCTGAATAAAAAGTGTTTAGCAGGATTTTTTTTGTTGTTATATGTTATCTGGTAAAAACCAGAGTATGTTCGTCTGACATAGTATCATCGTAAAAATAACCTTCAGCATCGAAGCCAATTAAATCTTTTGGGTTTGTTATATTGTTTTCGGCAATATATCGTACCATCATGCCCCGTGCTTTTTTTGCGTAAAAACTAATGATTTTGAGTTTCCCGTTTTTAAAATCTTTAAACACCGGGGTGATAACAGGAACTGAAATGTGAGAAAAATCTATTGCCTGTGCATATTCTTTTGAAGCAAGGTTAATAATATGAGAATGCTTGTTTTTTGATATTTCTTCTTGAATATTGTGCGTAATTCTCTGTTTCCAAAAAGCATATAAATTGTCACCTTCAGGAGTAGACAAAGATGTTCCCATTTCCAGACGATGTGGTAATATCATATCAAAAGGTCTAAGAACACCGTATAGCCCCGACAGAATGCGAAGATTTTGTTGTAAATGGTGTAGACCCTCATCAGGTAAATCTTGAGCATGTAACCCAACAAACACGTCTCCGTGGAATGCAAAAACAGCTTGTTTGGCATCATCATTTCCGGAAAATTTCCATGTTTGATATCGTTGCATATTCAATTCTGCAAGTTTTTCGCTAACGCCCATTAATTTTTGTAAATCATTTTTTGAGAATTGAACCAGTATGTCGGCTAATGCGTTTGCCTCTTCAACAAATACAGGTTTTGTATGTTCGGATGTAACATGTTGAGGTGTATAATCCATTGTTTTTGCCGGAGAAATAATAGATAGCATATATGTAATATTTAAAGACGTACAATTGTTTTTTTGTTTAGATTATTAATAACTGATTATATTACTGTTTAATACACGATTGTGTAGTTTGACAAGAATTATTTTTCATAAGCGGACAGCCAGCACAGCCGGCACATGAAGAGTTTGACTGTGAAGGCTTCAGAGCTTTATAGAGCGAATAAAGAGTATATAAAGCTGTAATTCCTAAAATAATATATGTTAATATAGTTTGTATCATATTATTGTTTATTTTAAAATAATATACCAATTTGATAAGTTGCAAATGCAACTAACCATGCCAAACCGGTAGTGTAAAACATGGTGAAAACCGCCCATTTCCAGTTAGCTTCACGCTTAATAGCAGCAATAACGGCAACACACGGAAAATAAATGAGCACAAATAACATCAATCCAAATGCAACAAGTGGAGTAAACACCTTTTGACCTTTAAGCGGTCCACTTTCGTGAACCTGTTCCTGAAGTCTTGTCTGAAGACTGACAGATTCTTCGTCAGCCTCTAAATCAGATTGATATAAAACCCCCATTGTACTTATAACTATTTCTTTAGCCGCTAACCCGGTCACAATACTTACACCTATTTTCCAATCAAAACCTAAAGGGTTGATTACAGGCATGATAGCATGACCAATTTTTCCAATATATGATTGTTCAAGATGGTGAGCGTTTTGTTCAATTTTCAATGCAAGAACTTTTTCTTCTTTCTCTGTTTCGGTTATGTCATTGTTTTCAGTAATGTGTTCTATACGCTGTTCATATTTTTGTTCGAGTTCTTTATCTTGTGGAAAATAACCCAAAGCCCAAATTATAATAGAAGCAACAAGAATAACCGTACCCATTTTTTGGAGGTATTGTACGCTTTTTCCCCACATATGAACAGCTGTGTTTCTCAGCGTGGGTTTTCTGTATGGAGGTAATTCCATAACGAAAGGCACATCACTTTTTGCAAAGAATGCTCGCTTAAATAACAGAGCCATAACTATGGCAACAAGAATACCTATTGCATAAATTCCAAATAAAATTAATCCCTGATAAAACGGAAAAAAGGCAGAAATAAGTAAAACATATACCGGTAATCTGGCACTACACGACATAAATGGAATTATTAACATAGTAAGAATCCGATCTTTCCGGTTGTCGAGAGTACGCGTAGCCATGATAGCAGGAACATTACAGCCAAAGCCCATGAGGAGTGGAATAAAAGATTTACCGTGCAGACCAATTTTGTGCATTAACTTATCCATAATAAATGCAGCACGAGCCATGTATCCAGAATCTTCCATGAGAGAAATGCAAAAAAACAGAATAAGAATATTTGGTAAAAAAACAATAACACCACCAACGCCACCAATAATGCCGTCAATAAGCAAATCGCGCAGCATACCCTCTTGCATAGTATGCTCTATAACACTACCTAATGCACCAACGCCCGATTCTATCCATTCCATAGGATACGAACCAAGTGTAAATGTAAGTTGAAACATCGCCCACATAAAAAATAAAAACACAGGAAAGCCAAACCATTTATGAGTAAAAATAGCATCAAGACCTTTGTTGATAGCTTTTTTTTCTTTTTTCTTAGATAAGGTGTATGTTTCTTTTAAAGCACCACGTATGAAGCTGTATTTTGCATCGGTAAGTAAACTTTCTGATGATTCATGTGATTTTTTTTCTAATTTTATCCGCTCTCTTCGAGCACACTCAATGATAGTATGTGTGTCAGGAATAGCTGCTATTTCATCGGTAAAAGCAGAGTCTTTTTCCAATAATTTGAGAGCAATATATTGTTTATGATAAACATCAGAAATGTGAGCATGTTTATCAATTTCGTTTCGGATAACTTGTATGGCATCCATGATATCTGCACCATAGTTAATATGAATATGGCGCAAGGTTTTTTCTTCTTCTGTATATACAGAAATCACCTTTTGTAATAGCTCATCCAGTCCTTTCCCTCGTGAAGCTGTTGTGGGGACAAAGGGCATGCCGAGCAATGTCCCTAATGTAGTATAATCAAACGAGTCACCTTTATCTTCCAATTCATCATACATATTTAAAGCACCCACAACTTTTATGTTCATATCTATGAGTTGGGTGGTTAAATATAAATTTCGTTTCAGATTTGAGGTGTCAATTACGTTAATTACTACATCGGGCATAGATGTGGCAAGGTGTGAACGAACATATAATTCTTCGGGTGAATATTCGGATAAAGAATATGTTCCGGGTAAATCGGTGAGGTGAAATGTGTATCCAAATCGTTTTATTTTTGCGGTTTTAATGTCAACGGTTACTCCACCATAATTTCCAACTCGTTCATTTTTTCCGGTTGCATGGTTAAATAATGTTGTTTTTCCGCAATTAGGATTGCCAACAAGAGCAACCGAAATATGTTTTGATGATTTTTGAACTGTTTTGTGTAAAAGATGTTCCGAAATAGTGCCATGATAGGGGATGTCTTCGAGTTCTTTTGCTTCTTTTTCAGATACTATTTCTATTCGTTGAGCTTCCGATTTTCTCAAGGTTACACGATATCCCAGCAGTTTATATTCTACCGGGTCTTGTAACGGGGCTTTTTTTATAGCTGTAACTTTTGTTCCTACAACAAAACCCATTTCGTAGATACGCTTTCGAAATGCACCATATCCTTTTACTTTGCTTATTACAGCACTTTCTCCATTAGATAAATCTGATAATACTGACATGGGCGTTATGTTTAAAATTCTATACTACATCGCATAATACCAACACAGGCATTGGATATGGATTCATTAATTATATATTGTATATCAGGTTGAATCGAAATATGTGGCGTAACTTTGTACGCATAGGTACATTCAATTGCTGTTTCTGTTTCTGTTTCCAGTTTTTGTTGAGCATGAGCTACTGCAATACCAAATTCAGACAATTGTTTCGAATCAAAACCTTCAAATACAACACCACCTCCGATATATGTATTATGTTCATTTGTTTGTTGCGGACTTACCGCAAGTTGTACAAAGGTAGAAATTGATTTTGAATTCTCTGAATTATTCCAAATTTCTTGATCTGTAATTGCATATATACCATAGTTGTTTTCAAATATTGATTCGTATGTTTCTTCAGATTCATTATAGGTGGAAATGCCGGAATGGTAAAACATACCAATTTTATTATATCCTGATTGATGGGATATAACTAGTTCATTCATAGACAACATGCCATCATGTTCAGAAAGTTTCCAGGATATGTTATGTGGATTTGTTTCAAAATCTTTCGGACAACCATCGTAGATTCCTGAATTAAAAGAGATGTCTTTATTAATTGGAATTTCAAGATGAATACCTAAGGACGTAAGCGGAAAAAGAGGTGCTATTGCATTTTCAGCAATAAGCGATGGGACTCCGAATGAACCATTGAGGAATAATGTTCCTTTTTCACTAATCGCAAATAATGCATTAGCATCTTGCAAACCTATACTAAGAGATGCGGTAAAAATTTGTTGCTGTATCCATAGTTCCTGAAAACATATATAGTTTCCCCCGGCGTCGATATTTGATATACCTTGAAAATCACCTGTTAGTTCGTCACTTGGTGCAGAACTGTGTAATGGTGAAATGGAAATAAACACATTGGTACCATTCCATAATTGTGCTTGATTGCTGTTCCAATTTATTTCAACCAATCCCATACCGGCATGTCCAAATCCGGTTGCATGGCCACCATAAATATTATACATACCATCAAAATAATATGCGGCACCATATTCAAAACCATCGGTGAAGTGTGATTTTGTGCCTTCTTCTTGTGCATGTATCACTATAGAGAATAACGAGAGTATGAAAAAAAGACTATGTTGTTTCATTGTATATATATTTAAAAATTATAATACAAAAGTCGGTCTTACCGCAAAATCATACAATCCCTATTAATAGGGATTTTGATAAAACAACACGTATTATTGTGTGCAATTATTCATAATTTCTTCAAAAAAGATGTGTGTAATATTCTGTCTGTTAGTTGTTTTGAGAAAAATAGAGATACATATGGAGGTTATGAAATACAAATAAGGGCAGGAAATTGCATACAACAGATTTTTGATATAAAAAAGTGAGAGCGTCTCGGGCGAGAGCTCTCACTTAAATACCTAAATAATACTATGATAAGAAGAGAAAATAAGAGAGAATGCAATTTATTTCCAGTTGAGGGCACAGTTTTGCGATACTTTTATTAAGTAAGCAGTCCCCCATTGTATAGACGTTATTGTTTGTAAATTTGGATTATTATCTGCTGCATAAAACCCATTGAAATCTTTAATTTCTTCTACATATTGCCAAATGCTGGATAAAGCTATTTCTATATCCGTTTCACCGCTAATAGGAGAGCCAATAAGGTTCCATCCGGCGGTTAGTTCAACAATCTGTTCGCAATTTCCTTCTTCAACACCACACCCACATAATCCGGGTTCGGTTTTATTGGGGTCATCCGGACATTCATCATTACAGTCCATAGTACCGTCTCCATCGGAATCTATATCCGGTGTTCCGCACCCACATATACCCGGTTCTGTTTTGTTTGGGTCGTCGGGACATTCATCAACATCGTTTGATGTACATGTTACATTATTTAAATTTATATAATCTGATTCACCAATTGTTACACGCATTATGTGAGTACCGGCTGTAAGCTGAACATCTTCCACGGTTACCGTTTCCCATGTTTGCCAACCACCGGTTGCCGGTATTGATATGTTATTTGCTACTGTTGGCGCATTTATTTTTTTCAGTGCCGGCAGAACCGAGGCAATTTCATCAGTGGAACCGCTCATGGAAAATATAAGTACCGTGTCCTTTTCCTCAACAACACCCAGGTCCCCATGCAGGCTCTCCCCGGCGTGAAGAAAAAGGGAAGGCGTTCCGGTGGAGGAAAGCGTAGCGGAAATTTTCTGCCCAACCAAACCAGATTTCCCCACCCCCATTACAACCACCTTTCCTTCAGAGCGGGTAATTATTTCAACTGCGTTTTCAAAGGAACGGTCAAGACTTCCCGACATTTTTTTAAGGGCCCTGGCTTCCTGATTTAAAACCTGTTTTGCTCTTTTTAAACTCACAGAAGAACCCTCAGTAAAATATAACCGGCAGTCAAAACGGCATATATTACCAGCAGGACTTTCAGGGACCATTTCCACGAGGGCTGATATGCTGCCGGCTCAAGAACACTCCCGCACCTTTTGCAAATCTTCACTCCCTCTTTATTCTGGGCTTTGCAATTATCGCACTGCATTTACAAGCTCCTCAAATTCATGAAAACTCAACTGTGTCTGCCTGTCGCTTCTGGCCTTTGGAGGATTTGGATGCACTTCGGCATATATACCGTCGGCGCCGGCGGCAACTGCCGCCTTTGCCAGAGGAACAACAAATTTTCTGCTTCCTCCGCTTTCTTTTTCTCCAGCCGGAGGACTCTGCTGGGAGTGAGTAACGTCAAACAAAATCGGAAAACCGGATTCTTTCATAATAACAATCGAACGCATATCTACAACTAAATCGCTGTAGCCGAAGGTTGTTCCTCTTTCAGTAAAAACTACTCCCCCGCTGCCGGCTCTAAGGGCCTTTTCACCCTGAAGGGGCATTGCCCCGGGGCTCATAAACTGACCTTTTTTGATATTTACAACAAGCCCAGTTGCCCCCGCCTCAGTAATTAAATCCGTTTGCCGGCAGAGAAAAGCCGGTATCTGCAGACAATCGGCAGTCTCAGCCGCAGGCTTAACCTCCCGGCGGCAATGAACATCAACAAGCAGAGGAAGT
>JAWOEL010000031.1:0-20314 GCA_046482735.1 Bacteroidales bacterium
GGAAGCGGCAACAAGGCATCCGTTGCAAAGTTTTGCCGACCATGTTACTATTGAAGAATATAAAAAAGTTGAAAAGCCCAAAGTTGTTCTGACCTGGGCACCACATCCTCGTGCTTTACCACAGGCTGTACCCAATTCATTTGTTGAATGGATGCGTAAAACCAATTCTATGATATGTTTGAGGTGTTGAATATGCAGGATGAACTGCAAACTTTATATACCGGGGGAACGGTTTTACATTTATTTACTGGTGAGGCAGATATGCCGAAAGAGTCGGCAAAAAATGTGATTCGTAAAATTACGGACAATTATCGCTTGCCGTATGTTACAATTTCTCCGACTTTTACCATTTGCCCGTCTCACGGTTATATTCGGGGCGAACATTATGCGTGTCCGAAATGTGGTGCGGAAACTGAAGTGTATAGTCGTATTGTTGGCTATATGCGTCCGGTGCGACAATGGAATAATGGGAAACAACAGGAATTTAAAGACAGAAAGATTTGTAACGTGTCGGCTGAAGAATTTCAGCCTGCGGAAGTCGAAGAATCGGTTGAATTTGTTAAAAATAATTGATATGAAAGGATACGTACAGATTTATACTGGCAATGGAAAAGGAAAAACTACGGCAGCATTGGGATTGACCATGCGTGCCGTGGGTGCCGGAAAAAAAGTGTTTATCGGGCAATTTGTAAAAGGAATGAAGTATTCTGAAATACAGACTCTGGAGTCTCGTTTTCCGGAAGTTTGTGTCAAACAATACGGTCTTCGCTGTTTTATTCGGGAACAACCGGCACAAGAAGATATTGATGCTGCTCAGGCGGGTTTGCGGGAAGTGAGACGTATTGTTGAGCAGGGAGAATATGATGTGGTAATTCTTGATGAATTAAATATTGCCCTGTATTATACGCTTTTTTCGGTACAGGACGTTCTCGACATTATTGCTCATAAGCCCGAACAGGTGGAATTGGTACTAACGGGACGCTATGCACCGCAAGAATTAGTTGATGTGGCAGATTTGGTGACCGAAATGAAGGAAGTGAAACACTATTATACACAAGGTGTACAGGGTAGAAAAGGAATAGAAAGTTAGTTAAATATGGTAATAGGTGGTTTACAAAAACAGAGTTTTATAGACTGGGAGGGAAAAACAACTGCGGTAATTTTTACTCGCGGTTGTAATTTCCGCTGTGGCTTTTGTCATAATCCCTCATTGGTATTGCCGGAATTGTATGACCGGGCAGAAAACATTTCTCCTGATGATGTGCTGGATTTTGTTGCAGCTCGTAAAAATTGGTTAGACGGTGTCGTAATTACCGGTGGCGAACCCACATTGCATAAAGATTTGCCTGATTTTATTGCTTCTTTGAAAAAGATAGGATTTCCGGTAAAACTCGACACAAACGGATCCAATCCGGATATGGTGCAATCATTACTATCGCACCAGTTAATTGATTATGTTGCAATGGATATCAAAACCAAATTTGAACCCGAAGCCTATGCTGAGATTACTGCATGTGCGGAATCGCTGCTTGCCGAACGAGTTGTGCAATCATTATGCATTTTGCGAAACTCAAATATAGATTATATGTTACGAACAACCCTTGTTCCCGGTTTTCACACAGATGAAGATATTCGCATGCTACGAGAACAGTTTGCCAGTGAACGATATGTTTTGCAGGAATACAGAGCAGGGGAAACGGTGGAGACGTATAGGTCTTGTAAATGTTGATAATACGTTAATTTTTTCCTGTCGAACGTGTATAATAATTAATTAAAAGTCTATATTTGTAATTGAGAGTAAAATTATTAATTTTAAATTTTAAAAGTATGAAAAAACAATTACTATTATTTATTACACTTTTTGTAAGTGTAGGTTTGTTTGCACAAACTATTTCTATGACTGACAATAGTGCAAACGGTGCAGCTAATTCATTTCAAGCTAAAGTAACAAATTTGATTCCATCTGATTATGAAGCTAAAACAGGTGATTTAATTACAGTTAACATCGCAGGAACTGCTGATTATGATTTAACAAATTTTCAGGTAGCATTTGTTGATACACGTGAATCTGCCGGTTGGTGGGATGAATTGTCTGGTTTTAAAGCTTTAGGTGATGTTACAGCAGGAACAGCATTTGATTTTTCTGTAACGGTTGCTATTACGAAAGATGCAGCAGGTGCTGGTCCGACATATTGTAACTTAGTATTAGATGGTGTGAGTACTGAAGCCGGGGATGCTTCAGCAGCAGCTGTTGAGTTGTCATTAACAACTTTTGATATCTCTATTGAGTCTAATGAAGAAGGTGTTATTTCATTAACCGATAATGGTGACGGAGCTTTTCAAGGTGAATTTCCCGATACCTTAGCAACAGATCCTGCAGCTACTGTTGGTGATGTCGTACGAGTGACAGTTGAAGGAACTTCAAATGTAGATATTACAAATTTTCAAGCAATTGTAGTTGACGGAACAGAAGCTGCTAGTTATTGGACAGAATTGTCTGAGTATACTCTTTTGGGAGATGGAAATGTGACAGCAGGTACACCCTTTACATTAACAGCTGATATTGATATTACTGCTGCACCAGTAGGAACTGGATTTAAATCTCAATATATTGTTCTTATGGGAGAAGCTACTGAAACAATTAAATTAACATTAACAAATTTTACTGCTGAAATAGTTGATGCTGCTGCGGTTTCTATAGAACCTGTTTTTAATTCTGAAATTATTTCAATTTCTGAATTTTCTGTTAATGGTGTTTATTTAGGTTCTGTAGAATCAATCTCTGAACTTGGGCCTGGTTTGCATATTTTAGAAATTACTTATGCAAATGGTTATGTTGAAATGAAAAAATACATAAAAAATAAATAAGTTAAAAATAATATTATTTCATTTTATTTTTTATAAAAAGGCGGTATATTATTATACCGTCTTTTTTTTAATATTTTGTCTACATTTAATATATGGAGATGTCTATAAACCTCCTGTTATGTGCTATATTATAAAAGTACGTTTTTTTTGGATACACAGAAAAAATTGCGAAACTTTTAAATTTGCACCGCACTGTAAATATGTACAAAATTGCAACATAGTTGTGCATATAACATGATATTATGTCTATAATACATTTCTTTGGGTATGTAATTAAAAATTCCAGAATCAGCTTATTATCTCTGTATCTTTAAATTCAAGAAGTCGTTCTTTAATTGATGTGCCATTAGCATCCTGGAAATTATAGGTACCTTCAGTTTCTAAATATTTTTTCACATAGCCAAATCCGAGCATAGATGCAAACAGTATTCCTGCTTTGGTAATGCGTACACCGTCAATTTCTTTTCCTACGTACGTTTGTATAGTATGTTTTAAATGTACGTGTTCCATTCTTTTTACATACCATCGAATAAAGCGTTCTTGTTCGGCAGGAGTAAATAGAGTGGTATCAAAATAATACACAACTCTACCGTTGGTGAGGGTATCGGTGTAAATAGTTTTATGTATTGAATCAATGAGTTTTTCCTGATATCCGAAATCTAACAGAGCTCGTTTGCTTGCTTGGTATTTCCCCAACATGTTTAATTGATTAGATACATTGTATCTATTGCTTGATTCTTTAAAAGCTATGTGATTGTACAAATCAGTTTTACTGATTAATGTATATTTTTGTGTTATTGTTTCATTTTGTTTTTTTTGTTCGATAGTATGAATTGCTGAATTTTTTGCTGCAAAATTCGGCAAGGTCGTAAATGCTAAAATTATAACTGTTTTAATACATTGTTTGTGTTGTTTCATATATTATGTACTTTTAATAACACATGTATTTTCTGTGTTTATTTTGCGGCAAATATATATGTAACTTTTGTTAATACACAAATAATAATGCAAAAATGAGTGTTTTTTTGTATACTAAATATGGATTTTACACAGTTTTGTCTGGTGTTAATTGTGTAAAAAATTCTATATATAACATACAAAAATTAAAAATTTGGTTTTAATAAGTATTTGGAATAGAAATTATTAATAATTCCAACTGCTTCATCGGCAGTGTCAACTACTTGTAATAAATCCATATCTTCATTATTTATATTTTGTTCTTTCAGCATAGAATTTTTTATCCATGAAATAAGATCTTTCCAGTAGTCTTTTCCAACAAGAATAATAGGAAAGTGGGCAATTTTCATAGTTTGTATTAGTGTAAGAGATTCAAACAATTCATCTAATGTGCCGAAGCCTCCCGGCATAACCACAAAACCCTGCGAATATTTCACAAACATTACTTTTCGGGTGAAGAAGTAGTCAAAATTTATAAGTTTGTCGGGGTCAATGTATTGATTTGGTGTTTGCTCAAAGGGTAATACGATGTTTAACCCCACAGATTTTCCACCTTCTTTTTGTGCTCCGTAATTTGCTGCTTCCATTATGCCCGGTCCGCCTCCAGAGATAATTCCGTAGCCGTATTTAGTGAGTTGAGAGGCAATGTCGGTAGCTATTTTGTAGTACTTATTTGTTTTTTTTGTTCGTGCCGAACCAAATATTGATACACACGGACCTATTCGTGATAATTTATCAAATCCTTGAATAAATTCAGCAATTATTTTGAATGATGACCATGAATCATGTGATTTTATTTCTTGCCAATCTTTTGTTTTAAATGCTTCGTGTATTAATTCATCGTTATTTTTATTCATATCTTTCTTTTTTTTCAAATATATACATTATTTATATATCTAACTCATTTTTTAAAAATTTAGCTGTATAGCTTTCTGTATGAGAAATAATTTTTTCGGGAGTACCTGTGCAGATTATTTCACCACCGTTTTTTCCACCTTCGGGACCTACATCTATTATGTAGTCTGCTGTTTTTATAACATCTAAATTGTGTTCAATTATGATAACTGTATTCCCCTTATTTACAATATTTTGAATAACATGTAGTAGTACGTTGATATCATGAAAATGTAAACCTGTAGTGGGTTCGTCCAATATATACAGGGTATCTCCGGTATCTTTTTTCTGCAGTTCAGCTGCCAATTTTATTCGTTGGGCTTCACCTCCCGATAGTGTGGTCGAGGACTGACCTAAAGTTATATATCCTAATCCGACATTTTGAATAGTTTGTAATTTGTGTGAAATATGCGGAATGTTTTCAAAAAAATCCACAGCTTGGTTAACTGTCATGTTAAGCACATCGCTTATAGATTTTCCTTTGAATCTAACCTCAAGTGTTTCGCGGTTGTATCTGTGTCCGTAACATTCATCACAAGTGACATATACATCGGGTAAAAAATTCATTTCTATGGTTTTTACGCCCGCACCTTTGCAAGTTTCGCATCGTCCTCCTTTTATGTTAAACGAAAAACGACCGGCTTTATATCCACGCATTTTCGATTCCGGTAATTGTTCGTATAATTTTCTAATATCACTAAAAATATTTGTATACGTTACCGGATTTGAACGAGGTGTTCTGCCAATAGGTGATTGATCTATTTCAATTACTTTGTTAACGTGTTCTATTCCTTTAATTTTTGTGTATGGCAGTGGATTTTTTTTTGAACGGTAAAAATGTTGATTAAGAATAGGATGTAATGTTTGATTTATAAGAGTTGATTTTCCACTTCCTGAAACACCGGTAACACAGGTAAGTGTGCCTAAGGGGATTGTTATATCCACATTTTTTAAATTATTTCCAGAGGCTCCTTCTAAAGTAAGCTTTTTTTTGTTTCCTTTTCTTCTTTTTTTCGGTATGGGTATAGTTTTAGTGCCATTTAAAAATTCTCCAGTTAAACTGTTTTGTGAAATAAATTCTTTTGGTGTGCCTTGTGCTGTTATATTCCCACCATGTTTACCCGCGTATGGTCCAATATCTATAACATAGTCAGCAGCCAAAATCATATCTTTATCATGTTCTACAACTATTATAGAATTATCATTGTCGCGAAGTTCTTTCAGTGCTGTTATAAGTTGTTCATTGTCTCTTTGATGTAATCCAATGCTTGGCTCATCTAAAATGTACAGGACATTGACCAATTTAGAACCGATTTGTGTTGCCAGACGTATACGCTGACTTTCACCTCCGGATAATGTTCGCGATTCTCTGTTTAAATTTAAATAGTGAAGCCCAACATCAAGTAAAAAAGTTAATCTGGTCTGAATTTCTTTTATAATTTCAACAGCAATATTATGTTGTTTGGATGATAAATTTTCCGGTAATGTTGTTATCCATGAGTATAAATCTGAAATTGGGAAATTTGATATATCAGAAATGTTTTTATCAGCTAATTTATAATGCAAAAACTCTTTTTTTAATCGTTGCCCATTACATACCGGGCAGGTAACTTTTGTAAGGTATTCTTGCTTTATATTTGTGTGTTTGGTGTCTGCAATCAAATTGTTTTTTTCTACAAATTCAATAATTCCTTCGAAATTTGAAAAATGATTTGATTGTATACCGAGAGGAGTGTTTTTGAAAGTAAACATTTCTTGCGAACCATATAATATAATGTTTTGAGCTTTTTCAGAAATTTTAGAAAAAGGTGTTTTTAGAGAAAAATCATATTTTTCTGCAATGGCTTCGAGTTTGCAAAAAATGAGATTTTTTTTCAATTCACCTAAAGGTTTAATTGCTCCTTTTGCTATACTGAGTGATGTGTCTGGTATTATTTTTTGTATATCTATTTCATGTATTACTCCAAGTCCGTTGCATCGTTCGCAAGCTCCTTGTGGTGAGTTAAAAGAAAAAGAGTGGGGGGCAGGATCTTTATACGATAAGCCGGTAGTCGGGCACATAAGGTTTTTACTGTAATATTTACCTTCGGTAGCGTCTTTTTCAATTATTAAACAGACTCCTTTACCTTGTTTCATTGCTGTGTTTAAGGACTCTTTGAGTCTTGGTGGTCCGGCATTTTCGCTAATAGCACATTTATCTATTACAATTTCTATAAAGTGCGTTTTGTATCTGTCTAGTTTGAGACCATATGTTAATTCGCGTATTTCTCCATTTATGCGGGCATGTAAATATCCTTTTTTGCGGAAACTTTCAAATAATTCTTTGTAATGCCCTTTACGACCTTGTACAACAGGTGCCAATAATAGAATTTTTTTGGAATTAAAGTCTTGTTGTATTTGAGTAAGAATTTTTTGCGGGGTGTACTTTATCATTCTTTCTCCGGTATTGTATGAATATGCTTCACCAATACGAGCATATAAAAGTCGCAAAAAGTCATAAATTTCTGTTACTGTACCAACTGTTGAACGAGGATTTCGGTTAACTGTTTTTTGTTCAATAGAAATTACCGGGCTCAGTCCGGTTATTTTGTCGACATCTGGACGTTCCATAGTACCCAGAAATTGACGAGCATAGGCAGAAAAGGTTTCAATATATCGCCGTTGTCCTTCTGCATATATTGTGTCAAAAGCCAATGAAGATTTTCCGCTGCCACTTAATCCGGTAATAACGGTAAGAGCATTATGCGGAATGTGAACAGAAATGTTTTGTAAATTGTGAACACGTGCACCTTCTACATAAACAGAATTTTCAGGTTCAATTATGTTAGATAGTTGTGTTGTATTATTAAATGTTGTCATGAAATTAATTCTCAAAAAATAAAATGAATATTATTACTGAAATTTCCTATCGTTTTCTGTAACTATTCTAATTTGATAAGGATCATCTTTTGGTGATGGTAAGGATGTTGAACGTATCCATGGATTCATTATGCGTACCATTTTATAGTTAGAATGCACCTTTTTTGCAAATTGAGTTACATCGGAAATAGCTGTGTCAATTGTATATGTTGTGTATTCCGGCATGTGATATTTTTCATCGGGATTAAGAAAATAACCATATTTTTCCGGATTTTCTATAATTAGTTTAAGTGCTAAAATGCGAAAAACATATCGTCCGGTTTGAGAGTTTGTATGTAAATCGTAAAATGAATCAATTTCTTGATAATCTAATTGTTTTGATAATCCGAACATCCCAACATTATATGAAGCTGCAGCAAGAGCCCACGATCCAAATCTGATATAGGCTTTTTGAAAATATTTGCATGCTGCTTCGGTAGATTTTTCAATGTCATAGCGTTCATCAATATACCTATTTACGGTTAAATCATATTCCAAAGCTGTTTTTTTTAAAAACTGCCAATACCCCGTTGCTCCGGCAGGAGAAACATCCTGAAGAAATCCACTTTCTGCAAGAGCAAGATATTTAAAATCTGTTGGAATGTTATTTTTTTCTAATACATGTTCAATTATCGGAAAATACCGGCCAACTTTTTTGAAAAACATTGTGGTTTGCGATTGCCAATACACATTTACCAGTAATTCTCGTTCTAAACTTTCTCGTATGTCAAAGTTATGTACAGGTACAGGTTCGTTAAAAAGTTTAATAGTATCGGGGATATATAATTGTTTAATTTCTATAGTATATGGAGTAGAAGCAGGTGGTTTCTGTGGTTGTTTTTCTTCCGAGAAATTAACGAAAAACATACAGGTGAAACTGATAATTATAAGTACAAGTAAAATTAAAATGTTTTTATGTTGTATTTTCATAAATGAGTTGTTCAAGTTATTTTGGTTTTACAATTTGTGATATTATATAAAAAGATACTAATACAATACCAATAAAAAGAAGAAAAATTAAATAATAATTAATGTGTATAGAAATTGTGGTACATGCTATAATATAAAAAACTATAGCATTTGTTACCAGTGAAATAGCAATAAATAAACGTGCTACAGATTTTTCGGAAAACCCAAGATATACCAAATTGTGAGTTGTATGGTATTTATCACCTATAAATGGTGATTTTCCTTTAGCTAAACGGTTCACAAAAACTATGGTTGTATCTATTAATGGTAAAAGAAATGATAACCCTATTAAAATAAAACTTTCATAATTTATGCCAATAATTGATGGTGCATTCCAAATATATTGAATACTGTATATTGCTAAAATTATTCCGAGGAATTGGCTCCCATTATCACCCATATACATTTTTGAAGGGTGCCAATTCCAAAATAAATATACTATAAGGCTGGGGATAATTGCACCTATAATTAATAAATCGAGCATATGTTGACTGGTAAACAGAATAATGCTAAATATACTGAGCAGAATAATGGTAGATACAGAACCGGTAATAGCATCCATGTTGTCTAGCATATTTATTGAATTCATAATACCAATTACCCATGCATAGGTTAAGAGATAATTTATAATAATATTGTCGGATGTTTCTATATAAACATTACAATAAATAAGAATTGTTGCACAGATGATTTGTACGAGAAACTTTTTGAGAGGTCCTTGATTTTGTAAATCATCGAGGAGTCCCATAAAAAATGATAAACTTACGCAGGCTAATAATGCAAAAATATAATAATTGGTACTGTTATGAAAATCTATAGAAATAAGTGCAGTTATAAAAGCAATCAAAAAACTTATGTAAAAAACAATACCGCCAAAAATTGGTTTTGATTGAGAGGCCCAGCGTTCGCTGTTTACATTTTTCTTTTTTAAAATTTGAAATATATTATTGTTGTGTAATAGAAATTTAAAACAAAAAAAACTACATATTGTTGACAAACTCACAACTATACCAAGAATAATTATATTCATTATTTTTTCCGAATTAATGTATGGAACCAATTTTTATTATCTTCATCATAAGTGTCTTCGTATGAATAATAGCCATAGCCAAATCCATACCCATATCCATGTCCGTAATTACTATACCCATAGCCTTTATATCCATAGCCGTATTTGGACGTAACAATTTCAACAGCATTTAGTGCTATTGAAATATTTTTAATGCTTTTTTCTTCAAATAAATAATTTACGTTGTTTATAAAATTTCGTTTAGAATAATTTGCTCTGGTAATGTATATTGGTAAATCAGCTCGTTTAAAACTATAGATAGCGTCGGAAACAATGCCGATAGGAGGAGTATCTATGATAATAATATCATATTCTTCCTTTAATATTTTGAGTAAATCATCAAATCTTTGTGAATTTGATAATTCTGCCGGGTTAGGAGGTGGAGGTCCGGATGTGATTACATCAAAGTTTTCAAATTCAGTTTTTATAATACAATCTTTATACTCATTTTTTCCTATTAATATAGTACTTAGCCCTTTTCTGTTTGATGAATTAAATGTTAAATGAATTTTTGGTTTTCGCAAATCTAAATCTAATACAATAACGCGTTTTCCGCTTAATGCAAATACACCACCTAAATTTATTGCTATAAATGTTTTTCCTTCACCGGAAATTGTAGATGTTACAGCAAGTATTTTTTTTGAGGAATTTTCAATTTCTAAAAATTCTAAATTAGAACGAAGTGTTCTAAATGCCTCTGTAATAACAGAATTTGGTATGTTTTCGACAATAAAACGATTTATGGTATTGCTTTTTTTAGAAATTGGAATAACTCCTGTTATCGGTACTTTTGTATATTTGCTAATATCATTAATAGACATAATGTTGTTATACAGCATATAACGTATAAGTGTGAGGATGAGAACGGCGAGTAAAAATAAAATAGACGCTATAAAAATAACATCTGTTTTGATTGGTGATATAGGTTTGTTAGGTGTATTTGATTTTTGCAAAATGAGATTATTCGTTACGTGTCCGGCTTTTGAAATCATGTATTCTGCTCGCTTGGATATTAATTGATTATAAAAGTTCTGATGTACAGAATGAATACGCTTTAGTTTGGTTAATTCTATTTCATTGAATTCATTTACGTCAACATCTTCCTGCATATTACCATATGCTTCAATTTCAGAATGAATACGCTTATTTGTGATTTCAATAAACTCTTGTAATAATTTTTTTTGTTCGGCTATTTGTTCATCAATTATTTTTACTTTATGGTTATCTTCTGTTACATTGAGTAGTAGCTTTTTTCGTTCTTCCTGTAATTGTCGTATACCATTCAGAAAATTCAAAATCATACTTTGCGAATTGTTGCCCGAAAGTATAGAAATAAGTTGTATAGTATTAAAGTCTTCTCCGGAATCTATTTTGTCATTTACTTTTTGAAGAGATGAAAGTTGATTCTGATATTTTGAAATTTCTTTGGAACCTTGTAAAAAATCAGAAGCAATTGTTGATTCTTTTGTCTGAAAGATACTTCCTGAAATATTATTTTCTTTTTTAAATTGTTGTAATTTTTTCTCTGATTCATCCAATCGTTTATATACAATGTCCAGTTGTTCTTCAATAAACGATAATATATTTTCCGCTCGTTGTTGTTTTTTTTCAATATTATAATCTAAAAAATCTTCACTAATAGTGTTAACAATATCAGAACTTTTTTGAGCATTATTACCGGAATAATATATTTTTATCGTATTAGCTTGTTGGCTTAATATAGAAACACGTAAACCCGAAAAATGTTCTCTAAACGCTGTGTTTTCGTCGTATATAGTAAAATAGAGTTTATTATTGGTTTGTTTAGATTGTTCTAGTTCAAAATGTTTTGGATGAGTAATGTTTATATATATTTCACCACCAAAAAAATCTGTCCAGGTGTTTGGTGTAATAGAATCTTTTATTATGGTACCATTTTCATGTTTTATAAGTAAATAATTCCCAGTATCATCATATTCTATATATAATTTGGAATTTTTATGGGCAGAAGGGAAGTTTTTTGTTTCTATAAAAAACGGCGATTTATTGTATAGTTCGCTTGTTAAAAATTTTCCTTCGATATAATAGCTCGTATATAAATTTAATTTTTGAAGTGTTCGTTTTAAAAATTCACGAGAACGAATAAGTTCGATTAAGTTGGTTATGGATGTGTTACCATAAATGTTTTCAATTTTCATAAAGTTGTTATTCTGTTCTTCATTAATTTGAATAACAGAATATGCTTGATATACTGGTGGTGTATAGCGAAGATATAAGATGGTTCCAATAATTGTTAAGATTCCAAAAATTATATAATATAGTATATTCTTTTTTATGACATGTGTAAGTTTTGACATGTCAAATGAATCATTAAAAACGGGTATTTTTCGTATATTGTTGTAATTATTCATTTAATTAAACACACTAAAAATTAATACACTTGTTGATGCTAATACTAAATAAGGTTGTATTTCCGTAATAACTTTGAGAATATATTGTGGACGTGAATCTACATAAATAATATCGTTAGCTTCCAACACAAAATTAGCTTTTTTAAATTCTTCCAAACTTCGAATATTGAAATTGTATATTTTCGGATTTTTATTGTTTCCCCTGATTAATTTTATTTTATAGGCTTTACTATTTTCTGTTAACCCACCTGCTTCTGCAATAGCATCGAGCAGGGTAATGCCATCTTCAGGAACTTGTATTGTCATTCCCTTAGTACCTTCGTCAAAAAAAAGAATAATATTTCTGTTGGTAATGTATATTTTTATAAATGGATTTTGGTAATATTTACCCAATTCTTTTTCTAAGTATACTTCGGCAGAATCTTTGGGCATGCCACCTAGTTTTACCAGTCCTAATGTGGGTAATTTAACAGTGCTGTCTGTTCGCACCATATAGGTCATGTTTCCGCCTCCGGTTTTTGTAGTATAGTTATTAGTTGTTACTTTTTGGTTTGATTCGAGTAAATCACTCCCGTTATTGGTATACATTTGTATTTGTAATTGGTCATATGGTTGTATAATGGTGGTTTTTTGGTCATTCTCAAAATTCATGTATTGAAAATCGGGCTCTGTTTCGAACATGGTGGTTGGATTCAGAATTTTACAGGAATTTGTAAAAAGAATAATTATTAACCCAATACTTAATAAAACCTTCATTATATTTCTATTTTATACAAAAATAATGATTTTTTTTGTTCTTCACCAGTTATATGGGCAAAGATGTGAGTTTTGTTTGAAAAATAAAAAAAGCGACAAAATATATTTTTTGTCGCTTTTTTGTTTCGTATATCTATGTATTTATTTACCCCATTGTAACTTCTACATTTACTTCACCTTGTGTAAAAATGGGGAGTTTATTTCCCTCTATTTTTTTACCATTTACTATAATTTCTTTAATTCCATTGGTAACATTATCAGGATTAGAAATAGAAATGATGTATGTAGCTCCACGGAATTTACGAGTAACTTTAAGAGTTTCCCATTCAGCAGGAATACATGGGTCAACAATAAGTCCTGTGATAGTTGGTCGTACACCCGCTATCCATTGAGTACCTGCTATATATGTCCATGAAGATGTACCAGATAACCACGCATTTCTTCCTAAGCCAAATTGAGGATGTTCATCTCCCAAAATATTTTGAGGATAGCAATATGGTTCAGATTCAAATACATCTAATTGATTATTTTTAGAAGCAGGGTTTATTTGATTGTAGTATTGAAATGCTTTATCACCACGACCGGCAATTGTTTCGGCTATCATTACCCACGGATTTGCATGTAAGAAAATACCACCATTTTCTTTTGCCCCCGGAGGATAAGTTGATACACCACCTATTTCAGGATCAAAGCCATTATATCCAGGCCAGCTTAATTTAATACCATTTTGGGTATTTAATTTTTCATTTACAGAATCAAGTGAGGAAATCATACGTTCACCTTCAGAAAATCCGGCAATTACCGGCCACGATTGTCCGTTGGTATATATTTTACCTTTTTCATTTTGGTTTGATCCTATAGGTTCTCCATTCGCTCTAAAATATCTAATCCACCATTTACCGTCCCAAGCAGTTTCGTTTACTGCTTTCTTCATTTCGTCATAGTAGGTGTTAAGTGTTGCTTTATACTCTTCATCACCAATAGCATCACAAACATCATACATTTCAATAATTGCTTTACCGAATAAGCTGGCATTGAACAATGATTCTGAACCGTTTGCTAAGTTTACTGTGTCGTTCCAGTCTGCAAAACCTAAATGTGGTAAACCATGTTTGCCTCGGTCATTCCATGTAAAGTTCAAAGCACGTTTTATGTGTTCTAAAACGGTACCTTTTTCTCGTTTTTCAACAGGTACATTCTTTTCGTAAAATGGAATTTCTTTTTGTAAGAAATCTAAATTACCTGTTTCTTTTAAGTATTGAGAAACTGTTTGAATAATCCATAAATGATCATCACCATAATAGTCGGGTAATTCTGGTTCTTCGCGAGAGTCACCTTCGTTTGCTTCCATAGTGGAGGGGAAGAACTGGTGCATGGCAGAACCATTTGGTTTTTGTACAGATAATAGTTTTTCTGCTAATTCACGACCTTCTTCCGGCATATGAGAAAGTGCTCCTATAAGGTCTTGTGACGAATCTCTAAATCCGATACCACGAGCTCCATATCCTAATTGATATAATGAAAGGTACCGCGACCAGTTTTTAGTAGTGTGGCACTGGCGTGGGTTGTGAACATTTATCATTGAGTTAAATGATGGATCCGGAGATTCTATATGCATTACTGATAAATAATTTTCCCACCACGTTGCTAAATCAGTAAATGCTTTGTCTACATTAGCAAGATTCCGGTATTTTTCTATTTCTTCTTTTCCTTGTGCTACAGACTCTTTTTGTGACAATTGGGTGCAGGTTCGTTCTGTTTGTCCATCAGAAAGTGTTCCTAGTTTTATCATTAATGCACCAATATTGTCGCCTCGTAAACATTCGGTATTAGATAATTCTTCGTTTTGTAATGATTTTGGATCTGCAAACGAACCATATTCATTATCACCTAAAAATATTTTTCTGTCACCGTCAAAAGAAGAAACTGGACGGTCTGCGGTGATAAGGTTTACGGCAAACTCTTTTTTCATAAAAGCATATTGCTCAAGTACTACGTGTCCTGAATCTTCTTTGTGAGCATTTAATGTCATGGTTTGAGGCACCCAGTCTGCATTTGTTAATTGTTTTAATGCATCAAAATGTGTAAATTCATATACAGGAATTACATCTATTTCTAAATCTTTTCCTGATATGTTGGTTACCTGAATATCTTGCAACAGAGTTTGTGAACCTTGAGGAACAAAAATAGTTATTTCACTTTTTACGCCATAAGCTTCGACAACCCATTTTGAATACGAAAGACCTACGTGGCATTCGAATTTATCGAGTTCTTTAAGCGTTGGTGTAAAAAACGGTGAAAATACCGTGTATGTATTGTCTTTGTTTTTAATTCTGATATATACAGTCGATGCTTTAAAATCTGATTGCGGCATCTGAGCTATATATTTTGTAATTCTGTTAAGAGCCGGGTCGCCTTTACAAATAAGTGAACCACCAGTGTTGTCAACAATACCACCAAAATCAAGAGTACCTACATAGTTTATCCATTTAATAGGTGTTTTGGGAGTTGTAATGATATACTCCTTTTTTTCGTCATCAAAATATCCAAATTGCATAAAATAAAATTTTAGTTTATATTTCGTTTACACATTACTATTGTGCAATGATTTTTACAAAAATAACATCAAATTTTAAATACAGAAGAAAATTACGAATTTTTTTATTATTTATATGGTGTTTTGGGTGAACACGGTATTTTTATGTATTGTTTTGTGTTGTTTACACTAATATACCGCTCATGTTTTCGTTTTTGTTATAGTTTAGTTGAACGGTTACTATAGTATTTCGTATATCATGCTCAGAAACAATATGTGTGCGAATGTAATTGTCTGTATACCCGCTGTATACATTGTTTTTTTTGGTTTCTATTAAAACCGGTCGTTTTTGGTTGTGAAATTTTTTGTAAAAGTTATCCTGTATGTTGTGTGCCAAATCATGCAATAGAGCACTTCTTTTATGTTTTTCTTGTGTAGATACTTTAGGGGTAATTTTGAGGGCTGCTGTGTTTTCTCGTTCTGAATAAGAAAAAACATGTAAGTAGGAGATAGGGAGTGTTTTAATAAAATTATATGTTTCCATAAATAATTCTTCAGTTTCGCCCGGTGTTCCTACTATTACATCTATACCTATTGCTGCATCGGGCATTAAGTTGTGAATTTCGGTAATTTTTGTCTTGAAAAATTCTTGTGAATATTTTCGTCGCATTAATTGCAATACTTCATTAGATCCTGATTGAAGGGGAATATGAATATGGGGCATGAATTTTTCGGATTCCTGTACAAATTGTATAATATCAGTTGATATCAGGTTGGGTTCAATAGATGAAATTCGGTAACGGTTTATTCCTTTTATTGTATCGAGTTCTTGTATTAAGTCTATAAATGTTTCGTTTGTGCTTTGTCCAAAATCACCTATATTAATACCTGTTAATACAATTTCCTGAATGTTGTAAGTAGCTATTTTTTTTGCTTGTGATATGAGCGATGATATTGGTGCATTTCTGCTTTTTCCTCGTGCAAGTGGTATGGTACAGTACGAACAAAAATAATTACAACCGTCTTGTACTTTTAAAAATGAACGTGTACGTGTTTCTAAGGAATATGATTCGTGAAATGTATCTATATTTTTTCGTTCACATGTCGATATTATGGGAGAGTTGTGGGTGTGTGTGAGTTTTTCTATATACTGAGGAATGGAAAACTTATCTGTTGCACTTAATATAAGTGAAACGCCTTGTATTTTTGAAATTTCTTCGGGGTTTAGTTGTGCGTAGCATCCTATAACGATAATATATGCATTAGGGTTTCTTTTAAGTGCTGAGCGTATTGCATATCTGCTTTTTTTATTTGCAGCTTGCGTGACGCTACATGTGTTTATAATATAATAATCTGCATATGATGTAAAGGGAACTTGAGTATAACCTTTTGAACACATATCTCGGGCTATTGCATCAGTTTCTGAAAAATTGAGCTTACAACCAAGTGTGTGAAAAGCTACTTTTTGTAACATATAGTGAATATTTATTGTTGCAAAAATAGATGATTTATTTAGTTTCTTTAAAAAAAAGGCTTAATAATTTGTTTTTTTTAAAATTAATTATGTATTTTTGTAAACATAATGTGGGAGCGATACGTAAACTCATAAAAATATTGATACAGTAATGGATGGGTTCGAATAGTTTTTTTATAAAACTTCTCTTTTCATGGTGTTGCGGCTTTTTTAATTCACCATCCATTACTTTTTTTATTAACCACAAAATTTTATGAGTTATGAAAATTATTACAGTACTTTTTTTGGGATTATTTATTGCAGGATTAAATTTTACGTCTTTTTCTCAGGAATTTCCTGCACAGTGTAAATCTATAGAAATATCAAATAGTCAATCTGCTGAAAATGCTGAAGATTGTGTGTTGAAATTATCTGACTATATACTATCGCAGCATGTTTTAAATTCAGGACCAGATTATTTCACTGCTGCTGAAACAGTAAACAATTGGATTACACGTACCATGAATTATACTATTGAGGTGAATAAAAATGTGCAGGATTTATGTGTGAGAAAAAATGAAAATTTGATTCATGTTTATCGTGCTGCTCTTGCACATGAGGCTTTAAATGGTGCAACTAATTTTCACAAGCAAGCTGTTGTTACTTTAGTAGAGTATATTCGTGATGACAAAAATAATGTTCGGGTTAATAGAAATATAAAAAAATTATTACAAGCTCATGATAGTGGTGAGTTTGAAGAGTATTACAAATAAATAATACTACAAAAAATCATAAAAAAAGCTCTCCAGTATGTGAGGGCTTTTTTTGTATACTATTATGGGGTGAATATGGTGAAAATGTTTGGGATAGTAAGTATAAAATGTTCTATGCTAACATTATATGAGTACTGCTGTGTTTTATATCAGCAGAAAAAAACAAAACCATTACCTTATTAAGTAAGATGATATAGGTGAGATACAGATATAAAAAAAGCCCTCAATTTTTTTGAGAGCTTTTTTTATAATAAGTTTTTCATTACTAGTTTACCGCTTCAGACAATGCTTTTCCAGCTTTAAACTTAGCAACTTTTTTAGCTGCAATTTTGATTTCTTTTCCTGTTTGAGGATTTCTACCTGTACGAGCAGAACGTTCACCTACTGAAAAAGTTCCAAAACCAACTAATTGAATACTTTCTCCTTTTGATAATCCGTTTTTAATTGCATTTAATGATGCATTTAAAGCCTTTTCTGCTGCTGCTTTTGATAAGTCAGCTTCTGCTGCAATTGCAGCTACTAATTCTTGTTTGTTCATATTAATATTAATTTAAAAATAAATGGTTTATAATTAAAAATTAAAGATATACGTATTTTATTAAAAACAAAAATAATTTATCAAAAATATTGATATACACCCTGTTTTTTCATGTTCTCATTTTTTTTGAATTCATATTTATCAAATATAAAAAAAATATTTAAAACAAGTATTAATTATACTTTTTTTATTGGATTTCTAATATTTACCGCCGAAAATAAATGAATTTTTAGAGAAAAATTATATGTTTGAAAAAAAAATTATATGAACGAATATATAGTTGGGGGAATTATAGTCGGTTATTTTGCGGTATTGTTTTTTATATCAAAAATAACCTCTCGTAAAGTAGATAATGCATCTTTTTTTAATGCAAATAAAAAGGCACCCTGGTATGTTGTTGCTTTTGGTATGATAGGTGCCAGTCTTTCCGGGGTAACGTTTATATCTGTTCCCGGGTGGGTCGGAAATAGTCATTTTTATTATTTTCAGTTGGTTGTTGGATATATTATCGGGTATATTTTAATTGCTAAAATATTACTTCCTTTATATTATTCTTTACAAGTAACTTCTATCTATACTTATTTGGAAAAACGATTTGGTCTGTTTTCGTATAAAACAGGTGCTTCGTTTTTTTTGCTTTCACGTACTATTGGTGCTGCGTTTCGTTTGTATATTGTTGCACGTGTGTTGCAAATCTCTTTTTTTAACCATTACAATATTCCTTTTGAAGTAACAACGATAGTCACCATTCTTTTAATCTGGATTTATACTAATAAGGGGGGGATTAAAACAATTATATGGACAGATACTTTACAAACATTTTTTATGTTAACGGCTGTTATTATTACTATTGGTATAGTTATAACGCGAATTGATTTTGGTGATATGTCCGTTTTTTCGGCAATAGCTGATTCTGATTATTCAAAGATGATAAATTTTGACTGGAATTCGAAATGGCATTTTTTGAAACAAATTGTGTCCGGTGCTTTTATAACAATTGTTATGACGGGGCTGGATCAGGATATGATGCAAAAGAATCTTTCATGTCGAAATTTAAAAGATGCTCAAAAAAATATGTATTGGTATGGTAGTTCTTTTTTAGTATATAATTTTTTGTTTTTAGGTTTAGGAGCATTGTTATATATGTATGTAAACCAATTAGGTGTTACATCATTTCCTAATTCGGAATTTGCCTTTAATCCGGATACTCAGAGTTATATAAACACCGATGATTTGTATCCGTATTTGGCAACTCATGAATTTGGTTTGATTGCCGGTGTGGTTTTTCTATTGGGGATTATTGCGGCTGCTTTTTCAAGTGCAGATTCTGCATTAACTGCTCTTACTACAAGTTTTACTATTGATATATTAGGAGTGTCCAATAAAACAGAACAACAAGTACACAATCGCCGTCGCATATCGCATATCTTATTTTCTGTATTGTTGGCGGCTGTGATAATAACGTTTCACCTAATTAATAATAATGCGGTTATCGATGCTATTTTTACGGCAGCTGGGTATACGTATGGACCTATTCTTGGTATGTATACGTTTGGTTTGTTTACTTCACGTTCTATTCGCGATAAACTTATGCCATATATAGCTGTCTTTTCTCCTCTTATTTGTCTTGCATTGACGTATATCTCTACACATTTTTGGGAATATTCGTTTGGATATGAGATTTTACTACTCAATGGTTTAATTACCTTTATAGGTATGTATGCTATTTCATTAAGGAACCAACTACGGTAATTATTTGTATGTGTTAAAAAAAATAATTTAGTATAATCGCCTTCACAGAGTAACCTATAGGTGTTTTTTTCGTACATGAAGAAACATTATAGTTATATTAATCTATTAATACTAATTGACGTGAAGTATCTATTTTTTTTATATATTTTTCTTGCTAGCAATTTTTTTTCTATTGCACAAACAGCAACAGCACCCAATAATGGTGATGGTTCTTCGGGAGAACCTTACCAGATAGCAAGTTTGGAAAATTTATACTGGATTGCCTCAAATACTGCTGTGTGGGACGATAATGCATATTTTATACAAACTGCTGATATTGATGCAAGCGAAACATCTACCTGGTTTAGTAATGGTGCCGGCGGTTATTTCGGATGGTATCCGATAGGAAGTGATTCAACTGGAAAAACAAAATTCAATGGCTATTATGATGGAAATAATTTTACTATTTCTAATTTATACAT
>JAWOEL010000104.1:0-10174 GCA_046482735.1 Bacteroidales bacterium
TGGCGGAATATCGTTTGGAATAGGATCGGTTTCATACGATTGTAGTTTGTCGCGAACAAGTGTGCCGGATTCAGTTAAATCATTTGATGACCAATTTCCGTATATTGAGGAACCCGGTTTTACAATAGAAGCAGCTTCATCAACATCAGATACTGCCCAGTTACACCAGCTTACTCCATATTGATCAAGAAAATCCCACCACGTATCTGAATTTTCGTCATCAACATATCCATCTCCTGTAGATTCGCATGTGCCAAATTCAGATACAAACACATAATAACCTTTGTTAATAACTGTTTCTACTGTGTTGTAAAAAGAGTGTGATGCTGCGTAATAATGCAGAGCATAACATAAGTTGTCACCGTTTACGGGATTATCTGTTGCTTGGTCAATGTTTTGTGAATAAAAAGGAGTTCCTAAAATTATGATATTGTTCTGGTCGTGTGTTCGTATAGAACTTATAACTGATTCATGATATGTTTTGATTGTTTTCCAGTCAGTCTCGGGTTCGTTATATGTTTCGTACAAAATGTTTGGATAATCTCCGTATGTGCTGGCTATTTCTTCAAAAAAAGCTTGAGCTTCTGCTGTTTCATTTTCTGCATGGTGACTGTGCCAGTCGACTACTACATATATTCCTAAATCAATAGCTGCTTCTATGACATCAATTACTTTCTTTTTTTCCATTTCTGGTCTGTCTAAATAGCCGCTGTTATCATCTGGGGAAATACCCATAGCTGCTCGTACTACATTAACGTTCCAGTCGTCTCGCAACCATTTTATAACATCGTAATTGTAAAATTTACCTTGCCAGTTACTCCAAAACAGTGACATGCCGGTTAACTGATAGGGTTCATTATGCTCATCAAGCATTTGATTTCCATCAATTTTGAGTTGTCCGTGAGCTGCAACCGGAGTTTGTGCAGTAATGGTTTTGAGAGGGGTAAGTGTTATTGTAAAAATAACTAATAAGTGAAAAAATTTCATAATTTTTTTGTTTTGAATGTTGTGTTTTGAAACACAAACAAGTATATGTATTAAATTTAGGATACGTAATTCGTTATTCAAAAATATTCAATTTTTTTTATAAAAAAAATTTATTTTTTATAAGTACGGTTACATAAATCTAAAATCCTTTTTAAATAAGAGCTTGAAGGTGTATTTTATTTTGAATTATTTGTGGCATTTTGTGTTTATTCTATATATCTATCAACGGAAATAAAAAAAGCCGGAGATAAAATTATTCCGGCTTTCGTTTTATGAATATATTCACTATAGTATGTCAATTACCAATTAATGATTGTTGATTGATTTGCGTATATATAATAGCCTTTGTTTGGTATAAATTCAGAAATACTATTAGCAGTTTCGGACACATCATAAAAGCCATCAAAATTTTTAACGGTTTGAATATCTGTGCCGTTTATTTGTGTTTCTATTGTGCGAGTATCTGTAGTCGGAACACCAACCAGATTCCACCCTTGGGCGATATTTTTTGAGAGAGTTTCATCTGTTGTACCTTCAAGACTTACAGATGTGTTAGAATTTGCATAAATTAAATATCCTTCGCCAATTGTAATGTTTTGAATGCTGTTAAGTTGCTCTGCTTGAGAAGGCATCCAAAATCCATCACTGTTTTTAATAATAGAAATATCTGCGTTAGAAAAGATAGTTGAAATAGCATTGTCTGCAGGTAGCACATTACATGATATCAGATTCCATCCTGTTGTTAAAGAGATGGTTTGAGTGGTGAGTTCTTCTGTTGCCTCAACTAATTCAAGTTCTCCCAAGACACTTGGATTTTCCCATCCGTCATCAGAAGTCATGTTCCATGCAATTTTATTTTCACGTCCTGCTCCGTCATCATCGTCATTTATAGCTATATCAAAACCAATAAAATTACCAATAACCGGGCTAACGCCAATTGTGGTCCATGGTATCGAAATTTCTACATCATACCCATTTGTTGTTTCATTAATTGTATATTCAATACCTGTTGTTGAATTTGCAGAATTGTTTCCTCCGGCATACAGAGATTCTCCCCAAATAAAACCCCATTGAAAGTCATTATTGTCGTATGATGTTGCTTTGCTGTTATCGCCGTCAATAAATAATTCAACACCATCATCTTCATACCATGTTTCACCAGAATCATTATAGAGAGCATCGTCGGTTATTGAAATAAAAACATACACATTGTCATCGTCCCACATGCCACTCCATTCAGCTGAAAGATTTGATTCAGAAGGATTTCCGGCTAAGAGTGTTTCAATAGCTGTTCCGTTTGGATACACATCATCTTTTGTGCCATCAATAACAATAGGCGAGTTTGTTTGAATCAGGGCAGGGGGGGCAGATAAAATAATTTCGTCACTTTTGCTTGTACAACCTGTTCCACTTACGGTAACAGCATAAGTTCCCGGTTCAGATACCTGTATAGATTGTGTATTGTCGGGTAATGAATTTCCGTTTTTTGTCCATGAATAAGTTAGAGCATCACCCGAAACCTGTGTGTTTAGTGTAATTGGGTCGGTAATTACTTTGTCGTCACCTAAATCTACAGTAGGTATTTCATCAGTGATAATAATTTCATCGCTGGTAACACATCCGGCTGAGTCTGCTGTAATTGTATATGTGCCGCCTGTAGAAACATCAAGTGTGGGGCCTGTTTCAGAAAGACTAGTGCCGTCTCTGTCCCAGCTAAATGTTCTGTTAGTTGTAGGAAGTTGTGAGTCGAGAGTTATAGTTCCGGCACCACAGAGACTTTTGTTATCACCCAAATCAGGACTTTCACAATCCTGAAAACCAAATTTTGATTGATCAACAGGAGATAAAATAGAGTTTATATATCCAATAGCACCAACTAGTCCGGAGTTGTAGTCGATTCCACCTTCACTTGTCTCATAATCATTAAGGTCGTCGGGAAAACTTCCCGGATTATATGTGCCGCCTACCAAATAACCATGTTGTTGATTTTTATTTGGAATAGTATAATTTTGATTATCATTCATAAATACATTCCTGTGATGAGGTTGTTGTGGTGATTTTGCTCCAAAACCTACCACAAAAGATTGATTAGCACTGTTTTGTCCCAGCATGTAGTCAACAGAACCTTGAAGTGCAGAACTAATATTTGTATCGTTGTGTAATGCATGTTGTAAAGCAAGAACAAAGGTTGCATTAGCAGTGTAACGCAAAACGCCCCAGTTGGCCGCAGCACCAATAGTCATAACACCTTCGTCATTTAGTGTAGAGGTATAGTTATCACATAGAGAATCGAGTACTAGTTCGCTGTCTGTATCACCTAATTTAGCTAATGCGTATGCAGCAAGATCATCACTGTTTTCATAGTCTAATACCCAATTGTGATTTATAATATCTGATGAGTAACTAAGAGCTTCTGTTTTGTATGATTCTTCTCCGGTAGCCCAATATAATTCCGCAAGCAGGCATACATAATTATCTTGCCATTTGTTATCAGGGCCGTAGAACGATCCGGTAATTGTTCCACCACCTGAGTTGGTTTTGTGAGCAGAGGCGTATTCGTATGCATATATAGCGTGTTCCAAACAGAGGTCAGCATAGCTTTCATCGAAGTGGCGATATGTACGAGACATAAGAGCTAGTGCCGCTCCGGCAAAGGATGCCATTGATGCATCATCCGGATTTTTGTTAATTACACGTGGACCGTCGGCTTCTCCACCTTCAGTATTGCTATATGTTGCCATAGTCACGGAGGTTACCCAGTTTTTATGGTCATAATTTCCATGACCAACTTGGCTGTAGAATGTAGAACCGTTTGGTGTACATTTTATATAATAATCGGTTGCGTATTTTACTTCATCTAAAATATCTGGTATACCATTTGGCGAACCATTTCCATAGGAAAAATCCCCTGAACTTTTATATCCGGTGTAATTTGCGGAATAGAAATCATCATATCCTTCGGGGAATGCAGAATAGCCTAATAAAAGCACGTAGCCGGAATAAAATTGTGTTTGCCCGAATTTAACATGATCTCCACAATCGTGCCAACCTCCGGTTAAATCATGAGAGCCGTCTGCGTCTTTTACAAAATCGTATTCACGACCGTGTGTCATTATCAGCCAGTTGTCGTTGTCGCCGGAGCGGTTACCACCATACATGCGGGTTGTCATCCATCCTGCTTCTATATATTCATTGTCGGATAATTGTGCGAATGTATTTGTTGTGAGCAGTATTACTAAAAAACTTGCAAAAAATTTAATTAGTTTCATATTCATAAGATGTATTTATTGGATGTATAATTTCAAATGTACAAATATTTTATAATATCACAATAAAATATGTACAATACCCTATAAAAAAATCAAATTAACTGCAAATCATGCAATTGTTTGTATGCTCCTTGTTTTTCTATAAGTTCTTCATGTGTGCCTTGTTCTACAATATATCCATCGTTTAGAACAATAATTGTATCAGCATTTTTTATGGTAGATAATCTATGAGCAATAACAAGCGATGTGCGGTCTTTCATTAAATTTTCGAGAGCATTTTGTACCAGGCGTTCAGATTGGGTGTCAAGAGCAGAGGTTGCTTCGTCGAGAATGAGGATTTGGGGATTTTTCATAATTGCACGTGCAATACTCAAGCGTTGTCGTTGTCCGCCTGATAATTTGCTTCCTTGGTCACCAATAATTGTATTGTAACCATATTCTGTTTCTTCAATAAATGTATGAGCATTTGCCAATTTTGCTGCTTCTATTACGTTATCTTTGTCTGGATTTTCAATACCAAATGCAATGTTATTAAAAATAGTATCATTAAATAATATTGATTCCTGCGTTACAATTCCCATAAGTTTTCGTACGTCTTCTAGTTTATATTCGTTTATGGGAATGTTGTCTATGGTAATTGTTCCTGAATTTATTTCGTAAAAACGGGGCAGGAGTTGTGCTATTGTTGTTTTTCCTGAACCTGATTGGCCGACTAAAGCAACAGATGTTCCTTTTTTTATTTCTAATTCTATAGTGTGAAGTACTTCTTTTTCTTCTGAATAGCTAAATGATACTTTGTCGAAAACTATTTTGTCTTTGAATGTTTGTATTTCTTTTGAATCTTTTGAGTCTTTCATTGAAACTTCTGCATGTAAAATTTTCTCTATGCGTTCTACACTAGCTGCTCCTTTTTTGATACCATAAAAAGAGTTTGTGAGTGATTTTGCCGGACTTACTATTTGGGTAAATGCAATTAAATAGGCTATAAATCCTTCGGCAGATATGCTTCCGTTGTCTTGTATTACGAGTGTTCCTCCGTAGAATATTGCTATTGCAAGTGTTATTGTAATTAAACTTTCGGTGAGGGGAGAGGCTAATACTTGTCTGCGATTAGCGGAATTCATGGTTTTGTAAAAATGATGATTTTTGTCATTAAATCGTTTCCCCATATGATGAATGGCGTGAAATAATTTTATTATTTTCAGCCCTGATAATGTTTCGTCTATAAAAACGAGTATATCTCCTTGCAGGATTTGAGCTTTTTCTGATGTTTTTTTGAGACTTTTACCAATTTTTCCGGTAATGATAGCTGTAATAGGTAAGAGAATCGTGATAATTGCGGTCATTTCCCAACTGATAAACATAAGTCCTATGAAATATATAAATATAAATATTGGGTGTTTTATCATGCCACCAAATGAGGCTACCATACTATTACGTACTTCGGTAATGTCGGCTGACATGCGGGACATGATGTCTCCTTTGCGTTCGTTTGTAAAGTAAAAAACCGGTAAATGTAATATCTTTTGAAAGGTTGCATTATAAATATTTTTGGGTACACCATTTACAACCGGAATGTTGAAATAGTGTGAAAAGTAGGCAAATATATTTTTTAGGAAAGATATAATTACTAAAAATGCACAAATAAATATAAGTGCTGATGATTTTCCATATTCTGCTATAATGCTGTATAGAGCATAGTTTACATTATGTTGTATAGCATCTTTGCTTAATTCAAAAGGTACCGGTTCGCTTACAGTATTGGTAGTGTCAAATATTACACTTAAAAATGGTATTATGGTGGCTATTGAACCAAATGAAAATGCAGCACTTAAAATGTTGCA
The DNA here is from genome assembly GCA_046482735.1 of Bacteroidales bacterium. Taxonomy (GTDB): domain Bacteria; phylum Bacteroidota; class Bacteroidia; order Bacteroidales; family UBA1715; genus JAQICB01. Next base: position 6,101 of record JAWOEL010000104.1, read on the forward strand.
TAGTAATACAATTATAATGTATTTTTTGTAAGGAAGTAGATATGGTACTAGTTTGAAAAAATCTCTCATGTATAGTTTTTTTGCAAATGTATAGTTTTTACAGTTTAAAATTGAATAAAAAATCAAAAACTTGGGTGCTTGTTTGGTGCAAATATGAATATTGCAAACCGATTGTGAATTCCGGTAGTGTTCTGAATATATGCATATTGCTGTTTATTGCTAATCCGCTGGAGCTTATTATTTTTTGATGGTTGTTTTCCGAATTTCTTCCTATCCATTGTAAATTATTGGTGGATATAGAGTTTGTAATATCGGCAAAAGCTTGGAGGTAAATTCGTTTTATATACATAACGGGACCTATATGTATGTCAGGATAGGCAAGAGGTAGTGAGTAACTCGATTGTAATGTGTAGAGGTGTTTGAATTGTGAAATGCTTTCTTGAAATCCGCGTGGTACACGTATACTGTTTTTGTAATAATATACATTATTTGTAAATGGTGTAATGGTATTGTATTCATATCCTCCGTATAGTTGTAAACTGTGGTGTGGTAATATGCCGGGAAAATATAATTCGACTTCTCCAAAAAATGAGTTGGAATATGATGAACTGTTTTTGAATATGCTTTGTTTTGTGCCGCTACTAATTCTTTGTGCGTAACGTGGGGCTAGATCTTTTGCTACTCTGCTTCGTGTATTTGAAAATTGTATATAGTAGATGGCGTTGGTTTGTTGTATGTGTGTGCTGAAATAGTCTGTGAATTCTTGTGGGTCTACGTTGTTAAGTGTGTAATCTGTGTAATGTGCAGAACCTATTAGGTTAATATACCGGTAATATCCTCGTGAAGAAAGATTAAAGGGAATATTTATTTGTAGATATGTTTCTTTAAGTTTATATTTACTTTCTATATTTTGTGATGTTATTGTGTTATTAAAAGTTTCGTATCCTTGTGCAAATTCTCCGGTAATTATGGGGTAAAATCCTGAATAATGCAGGTTTGCATATCCGGTTCGCTTGCTGCCGTTGTTTGTTTGTTTGTATCCACCTGATGCGGTCATTGTGCTTAATATGTTTTGGGAGAGTAGTTGAAATCCTAGTCCGTTATCACTGATGTCTCCACTATTATATTCCATATAAAATGGCATCCAGCTATGAATATTAAATAGATGTGTTATTTTTCTATATGGTTGTATATCATATTTTGTGTCGGGTGTTGTGTTAAAGTGAATAGGACCGTTTTCGCGTGCTTGTAGATTAGTTGCTATAGAATATCGTTCTTTTTTTATAACTTCTATGGGGTGCCACGATTGTGGAGTAAGGGCTTTTTTCCCTAGTACAAATCCGTGTATTTGGTAGTCGGAGAACAGTAATGTGTCTTTGTATGTTGATGGATATTTACTTCCGTATGCTGATTCGGTAATTCTATAGATTTCCGAACTATTTGTGTCTATGGCATATATATTATCAACACCGGAATATGATGATGAGTAGAGTACATACTTTTTCCAGTATGTCGGGGTTGCTATATCTTCATAGCTATATGGTTTTATTTCTGAAAAAGTTTTGGTGTTTGTATTATATTGCATAATTCTTTTGCCCTTTTCGGATACAGTGGTAAATACAATAGTATTTCCATCTTTATTCCACGACGGGTTTTGGGGAAATTCATTTTTTGGTATAGGTACTGTGTGTGTGTGCTTTTGTGTGTGAATATCGTAGAAAAAAAGTGAATATATATTTTTTTCGGTACTTTGTATTGCTACTATGAGATTATTGTCGGGTGATATTGCTGGAGAAAATACTTGTGTATGGGTGTGTATAACATGATTTGTGTGTGTTGTTAAATCGTACAGATTTATATTTCGTGTGGCTGCTAAATCCCAGCGTATATCAGCGTTTTTTTCTGACCAGGCAATGTATGTGCGGGTAGCAGAAAAAGGTTCTTTGGGTGATTTAAATCCGACGCGGCATATGTTGTTTTCACGTCCGTTTCTATGCATTGTTATAAAAAATGGAATATCTTCGAATCCGGATTTTTGTATAATAATGCTGTCTTCTGCTATTTGTTGAGCAAACTGATAGTTTGTATATGTTGTCGGTTGTGTGCTTACTGTATCATAGGCACTGTGTGCTTCGCGTTGAAAGTCTAATTTCCATAGATTTTGTTGTTGTTTAAATGTTTCTTTGTAGAGTTCTGTTTTTGATAATCCTGTTTCAATTTTTAATGCTTTGTTGAATGGTGTAATGCTAAATGGTTTATCTCCTACACGTTTGAGAGCATTGTTCCACACGTCTTGTGAGTATTTTCTGCGTACGCCTGCAACAAAGTAATATCCCATTGCATAATAATTGGGTACATAGTCTTTATATGAACCAAAGTACGCTTTGTCGTAACTATAGATAATATCTTGTGTAAGGTGTGTGCGGAGTCCCATAGAGAATTCTGCTTGCCGGCCGCGTCCGGAGTTGCTGAATGATGTTTCAACTCCTACAGCATCTCCTTCGAGAAACCACATAGGAAGGTATAATCCGGTGACAGCTCCGATAGCTTGCTCTCCCAATAAAAATGAAAGTAAGTGTGTGAGTCCTCTGTTTATCATATCTGTTTGCACAACATGTCTGAATTCGTGAATTGCCAATTGGTTAAACCAATCTTGTGCTGGTTGGTCTTGTGGTATTGTATTAAAAATTTCTACCCGTTTTGGTGCCCAGGTTACAAATCCGTTTGAAATATCTGACTGATTGTGGAGCAATACGGATATTTTTGCCGGTTCGTGTTCTAAACTTTTTGTTACGTGGTTGTATACTTGTTCGAGTTTGTGGGTAAACAATAGGGCTACACTATCGTAGTTTTCGGGGAAAATTACTTGAAAATTATCTGTTTGAATTTGTTGCCAGGTGGTATTTCCTTTATCATTTCCATAGGTAACATATTGTGCTTGTGTGTACGAAAATACAGTAGTACATAGTATAAATAAAAGTTGTTTTAAATGTATGTGCATAAATTATTTTTTGTTTTTAGAATTGCAATGTACATTTTTTTGTAATAAATCGGGTGTTTTGTAGTTGTAAAATCAGTGCAATGTTCTCTATAAAAAAAGTATATTTGTAAAAAAATATATATGATAATTACAGTTAAACAAATTGCAAAATTAATTGATCATTCGATACTTCATCCGACAGCTACAGATGAGGATTTAAAACGTGAGTGTGATGTTGCTCTTTTATATAATGTTGCATCGGTTTGTGTGAAACCTTATGCTGTTTCGCAAGCAGTGAGTTGGTTAGATAATTCATCTGTTGCTGTTGGCTGTGTTGTTGGTTTTCCTTCGGGAAATAGTGCAATTGAGGTGAAAAAGTTTGAAACAATTCAAGCAATTGAGAATGGAGCTGTGGAAATAGATATGGTTGTAAATATCGGAAAAGTTCTGAGTGCCGATTGGGACTATGTTGCAAAGGAAATACATGAAATTGCAGAGACTTGTCATGCTGAGGATGCGTGTGTGAAAGTGATTTTTGAAACAGATTATGTGACACGAGAAGATGATATTATCCAATTGTGTGACATATGTACTTCTGCCGGAGTTGATTATGTAAAAACGTCTTCCGGTTTTGGTTTTGTGAAACAATCATCCGGGGATTATAATTATTGTGGTGCACGGCTGCAACATATTGCATTAATGAAACAACATATCGGTCCACAGGTGAACATAAAAGCGGCAGGTGGAATTCGCAGTTTTGATGAGGTTTTGGAATTTTACAATGCCGGAGCAGCACGTATAGGTGCGACTGCAACGCAAACGATAATGGAAGAGGCAATTGCACGTTTGAACGAATAGATTTATATGATTTGCATAAAACAGTATATTTAACATGAATACAGTAGATTTAAAAATAGAACATGCCTTAGTTGTAACGGTTGATCATAAAAATTCAATTTTATATGATGGGTGTGTGTGTGTGCATAATGGAATTATTTGTGCTATTGGCACAAGTGAAGAATGTGCAGGATATGATGCAGAAACGGTAATAGATGCTCAGGGGAATTTGGTAATGCCCGGGCTTATAAATGGTC
>JAWOEL010000137.1:0-27323 GCA_046482735.1 Bacteroidales bacterium
AGATGCCTCGTCATCAGAACTTATTATGCCTCCACTTGTTGCTGTAGAATATGTTACGTCTGTAACATCCATAGAATATACTACCGGAATTTCTGCTTCATTAACAACAAGACTGTCGTTGTTAACATCATTTTTTGTACAATTAGTTATAAAAAACAAAGAGGTTAATACACATAACCTTACTGGCATCCATACTGATATTTTTGTTTTCATTCTTGGTTCATTTTACTGTTTATATTCATTTTCACTTAACTTATTCAAGGTATTATCACAATACACAAATACCTCTATTACATGTTTACTTTTTGTCTTAAAAAGAAAATAATATTATTGTGTCACCAACTAAAACAATTAATAACCAAAATTACGAAAAAAAAAACGCACCAATTATATTTATAAGCGATATATTTTCAGGAGTTGTTTTACCACTTTCAAATACGTTAAAAACATTCTGTAAAACCAAAAACACAAAATAAATTAGTAAAAATATTCGATCTCGTGTTCTATTATCTTGGGAGAGATTTGTACCAACAAAAAATTTCTTCCTCACAATGTTTTTAACGTCTTAAAAACTAACGAATTAATGTTAAAAAAAACAACACATATACTTACAAAGAGCTTAATTTTTCAGAGAAAAACCGGAAAAAACCGGAAAATGATCAGACAACAGCAGTTTTCGGGACTCATACGTATGGCATGTCCAATCTGAAGGATACAATATATAATCTAAACGAACAGAAGGCAAATTCCAGTTAAGCGTACCTCCGATACCATTTCCTGCAGATAAAAACACATCGGAAAAATCACCTGCTTTTTTTAAATGTTTATATGTATAGGAATATGGTGGGGTATTAAAATCTCCAGCCAAAACAACTTTATAGGGCGAATTTGAAATAAACCGAATTAATTCGTCTGTTTGCTGACCACGCATATAAACTGCATGTGAAACACGTTCTACAATAGATTCATATTGTTGTGGATCTTGTATATGAAAAAAAGACATTTCCTGAATAGTTTTAATATCATCCGGAGAAAACCTATACGACTCAAGATGCACATTGCACACACGAATAGTATCTGATTGCAAGGCTATATCTGCCCACAGACAAGAATTTCCGGTATATTGAAAATGCAACACACCTTCGGCTATAATTGGATATTGTGAACAAATAACATTACCATAAAAATACCTTCCGGGAATAGAATGGAACTTATGTGCCGCAATATTTATTATACCAGCATATTTTTTTAAGCTATCGATAACTACAAATGGTTCCTGAATGTCATGATGAAATTCCTGAAAACAAATAATATCTGCCTGTTTTTCATATAGATAATCACATACACCTTGTTGCACATCACTCCGTTGCCGCCAGCCCAACCAATTAAAAGCCTGCACATTATACGACATAACCGAAAGTGTGTCTGCATAATCCTCATCGTCATTTGAAGTACTCAACGATACAACATCTGAATGGGTAGAAAACCCGAAAAGCAAACTAATTAACGGAATAAGTATATACTTTTTTGTTTCGGAAAACAACCAGTATACAAGTAAAACTGACGTACCAAACAAATATACCGGGTAACCTAATGCCCACACTTCTATATACCAAACATCCGCCGGATTTACATAATACGTAAAATAACTAAGTACCAATGCCAAACTCATGCATATAGTAACACATACAAGTATAAACCGTATTATTCGTTTCATTTTCGGTTGCGATTACTCGACGAAAATAATATTTTTTTTTCTTTCGCTGTTAAACTTTCATATCCGGAACGAGCCACTTTTTCCAAAATCGTATCTATTTCTGCCTGAGAATACTCTGTTTGCGATGACGAGGTATTTGTTTCTTCATAATGTACATATGTTCCTTTTTTCTGTTTCTTATTTTTATAGGAAACATGCATATGAGATTTCGGCTTAGGCCGAAACCAGACAGCCACGGAATCGAGCACAGTCATAAACCATTTAGATATATCGGTTCCTTGCTTTAGTTTATATGCCCACACAAAACCAAACAACGCACCACCAATATGAGCAAAACGGCCACCGGCATTACCATCGGGTAAAAATAAAATATCAAGACCTACAGCAACTAATGCAATATACTTAATAGCCACATTCCCAAAAAACAATAAGCGAATTTCGTAATTGGGAACATATGTTGCTATAGCAGCAGTAATAGCCATTACCGCAGCAGAAGCCCCAAGCATAGGTGCCGGATTTCCTGATTCAATAGCAGGTTTGAGTGCCGGAAGAAGTTGAAATGCTGCCAAAGACAAAAGAGCACCAGCTATTCCACCTAATAAATATATAGCAACCAAACGTTTTCCATTAAGTAAATCTATAAAGATACGCCCCATCCAGTACAACCACAACATATTAAATAGTATATGAAAAAAACTTTCATGTGTAAACATATAAGTAAATAGAGTCCATGGCTTAAGAATTAAAAAATCAGGATTCAAATAGGTTTGAATATTTTTAATCACAAATCCATACAAACCCGACTGGTCTGATGCAGTAAACAACCACGACAATAATCGTATAAGAAACAAAGCAACAAACACGCCTACATTTATATACATAATGCGGGTCAAATTATTCCCCACGCGAAACTCTTGTTTTATATCTGTCCAAATTTTCATAAATATGTTCCTTTTTTTCTCCAATAATTAATCAATAAAAATCCAAACAACATTCCGCCCAAATGTGCATAATGAGCTACATTATCACCCGGATTGTTTTGTATGCCCATATATAATTCCACTAAACCATAAAACAACACAAAATACTTTGCTTTGAGAGGCAGGGCAAAAAATATATACACATATGAATTAGGAAATAACATACCAAAAGCAAGCAACAAGCCAAACACAGCACCAGAAGCTCCTACCGTTGGGGCATTCATAATCGCATTATATTTTCCCATTAAACTATTGGTATAATTCATACCATTTTGCATAACCTCCGCACCCTGATTTTTTATTGTATCAATTTGTTCTGCAGACAATACATTGGGCATATCCATTAATTGAATATGCTGAAACAAAACCTGCATCACACCGGCTCCAATACCTGTTACCAGATAATACAAAAGAAATTTTTGCGGCCCCCACACATGTTCTATAGCACTGCCAAACATCCACAAGGCAAACATATTAAAAAATATATGCGACAAACCACCATGCATAAACATATAACTCACAAATTGAATAGGCATAAAACTCTCCGATCCCACATAGTGCAAGCCAAGATAATGGTTTAAATCACTCCCGGTAAAGTAGCGAAAAATAAATGAAATAATAAACATGCCAACATTTAATATAAGCAAATTTTTAACTACCGGTGGTAATATTGCAAAACCAGAAGGACTGTGATAATTCATAACTATTTAAATTTTTGTAAAATTTCATCATACTCCAACAAAATTACAGCCACTTTTCCATGTGCTGACAAACTGTGTGACTGACACTGAAAAAGCTGTGCTATAAATGCCTGCATTTCGTCTTGCTGCATACTTACATTTTTATGTAAGGCCGCTGAATTCGCCAACATTTTTGCAACATGCTCTTTCATTTTTTCACGCATATGAGACTGGTTTTCAGAATACATACGCACAAAATCATATACAACCTCCTCCATTTTCGAAATTTCAATTTCCGGTGGACAGCCATTTATTACAAAACAATTTTTACCGAACTCTTCTATATCGAATCCAAAAGACTGCAATTCTGGCAGAATGTGCTGCACAGTTTCAAAATCAGAAAAATCAACCTCTATTTTTACCGGCATAAGAATTTTCTGACTCGATACCGCATCTTGCTGAGCAAGTGCCAGAAATTTTTCATATAATATTCGACTATGAGCCCGTTTTATATCAATAATCATTAAACCGGTTTTCCCCTGCGTAACAATGTATTTTTTATGTATTTGCAAACAGGTTGGTTGCTGCATTGTCTGCGAACTCGATTGAGAATTAAGTGCAGACTCAAATGTTTGTTCAGGAATATCTGGTTCCGGTGTTTGTTCAAAATCTTCAAATAACTGCTCCCAGTTACGTAGGTTAGGGTCTTCTTTTTCAAATGTGGAATTAGTAAATGGATTATACCCCGGGTTTACATCAAACCCCGGTACTTTTACCGGATCAGACGAAGATTTAGTAAACATATCTTCATAATTGGTATCATCAGAAAAATCGAGTGAAGGTACAATATTACTTTTTCCTAAAGAATATTTTACCGCAGATTCTATGATAGAACCAATATTATACTCTTCTGCAAATTTTATCTCTGTTTTGGTTGGATGAATATTCACATCAATTTTTTCCGGATCTACTTCTATAAAAATAAAAAAAGGCGGATATTCCTGGGGAGATATAAGAGAACCATACGCTTGCACAACTGTTCGCTGAAAAATGCGATGCTTAAAATACCTGCTATTTACAAAAAAGTATTGATTAAAATTATGTTTTTTGGCAGTATCCGGCGTTCCTATAAACCCATACACTTTGCATATAGATGTTTCAGACTCTATACGCAATAATGACTTCTCAAACCGCTTTCCAAAAATTGTTACTATTCGCTGTTTAAGTCCGGATACAGGGAATTTTGCATACAAAGAATTATCTTTATAAAAAGTAAAAGATATTTCAGGATGTGCTATTGCGGTATGGTATAATTCAGTAATAATATATTTAAATTCTGTTTCATTTTTTTTCAAAAATTTTCGCCGTGCCGGTATATTATAAAACAGATTTTTCACCTCTATTGATGTCCCCCGTTGAAACTGAACAGGCTCTTGTGTTTCCACCTCACTACCTTTTATTAATATTCTCGTTCCAACAGGATCTTCTTGTCGTTGCGATTTCATATCTACATGAGACACCGCAGCTATAGAAGCTAAAGCCTCTCCACGAAACCCCATAGATCGTATTTCAAATATATCAGCAGCAGATCGTATTTTGGAGGTTGCATGACGTTCAAAAGCCATACGTGCATCCGTGTCAGACATTCCCATACCATTATCCATCACCTGAATAGATGTTCGCCCTGCATCAACTACCGAAACAGATATTTCTGTAGCGTCTGCATCTATCGCATTTTCTATCAACTCTTTAATAACCGAAGCCGGCCGTTGGACAACTTCGCCTGCAGCTATTTGGTTTGCAACTGAATCGGGTAATAACTGAATGATATCTGTCATTAATTTTTATTTACAAATAGGTGTATAACAAATACGCAAAATATAACAATACAATAAAAATAAAGAACACTCGCACATTTTGGCGATGTTTTACTCGGGTATTTTTTTCTTTTTGTGCACGAAACTGTCCACGTATATTAGGAACATACATTTCATCGTCTATCACTTCTCCCCGCTCTCGCTGTACATCTTGTATAATACGTTTTCTGCGCTGTTCTTTCTGTTCTGCGTCTGCATTATAATACACCGGAGTATATTCAAAACCTCGTGGTTTTCGCGGATTAAAAAAAGTACCGAGTAAGCCCATATTTTTATTTTTGTTGTCTGTTTACTATACAAAGATACAATTTATATAAAAAGTAACGAAACAGAACGTATTGTAATATATAGTTTCAGGTATTTATTTTATCACCTCTGAATATCACAAAGCACCTCATCATGACATGCATACTGGTTTCCAGCTTATTGCGAACCCGAAACAATCATAATCAATGTACGTGTTTCACCAAAGGCTAATATTTTGTTTATACTTTTATTTTGTTTTACGCATATATATTTTTTGTTTACTTTTTTTGTAAAACATAAAGAAATAGACCATACCTACCAATACAAGTATGAGAAAAGAATCAATTCTCATTGCATATTGTAGTCCTATAGAATCTTTAAGCACCCCGTTTATAAAATTCCCAATACTCATACCTATCCCCAAAAAGGTGTACATAAGGGTTTGTCCGGTAGAATTTTGCGATTGTGGCACAATATAGTTTGTATACTCTATTACCGACACAATAAACATTCCCAGTGTTATCCCGTGTAAGGAGCCAATAGCTATAGCAATCCAGGGTTCTGTTGTAAAACCATATAACATTAATCGCAAGGAGGCAACCAACATAGTTCCTAAAATAACACGACGTATCCCCAGTTTATTAATTATAAATGCACTAAAAAACATAAATGGCAATTCACACATTGCCTGCACAGCATAAGCATAACCTATTTGTGTATTGCTTGCTCCTATTTCTTTATAATATAGATTAATAAAATTAAGTGTCGGGGAATTTAAAATGTAAAATACTAATATAAACATAAAAAAATAAAACAACTTTTTATGTTGTAACAATACGGTTTTCAATGTTGAAAACGAAGGAGGATGTGTAGAGCGAACCTCTCGTTTTTTGTTTAAATACAAAAAACTAATTACCCAGGTACAAATTAAAAAAAACGAAGCTACAAAAAATATACTCGTCAGTGAAGTTGCTTCTATTAAATACCCGGTGCTAAGTGATGACACAGCCCAACCTACAGAAGCCCAGAGCCTCATTTGCCCATATGAAGAGGGTATATTTTGTTCTTTGGATTTATTTATGGCAAATGCGTCGATTAATGCACCCAATGGATTGTGCAGTGCACTAAATACAATCATAAATAAAAAGTAATACCAAAATGCTCCCTGTACAATAAATCCGTACAACAAAACAGCCGAAACTCCTATTAACAATAAAAATATTTTTCGCTTTCCATATCGGTCAGACATCATTCCCCACAAGGGTAAAAAAATTATATTATTTATCTGCTGTACAGCTGCTATCATACCAATTTCTGTTCCGGTGAGAGCTCGCTCATCTTCTAAAAAAACATAAAAATATGACGACCACGCCGCTATTGCTGCATATAGAAAAAAATACAATAACTTAACAACCCATACAGAATTTCGTGCATATCGTTGAAGTGTAAACATATATTTAGATTATTTAGGATATTTTGCCGACAAAAGTAGTGTAAACATCAGCATTTAAAAATTTTTTGTGTGTTTTTTGTATTCTTATTTAGCAGGTGTTAGAAATTACAGATTCTATATATTTCTATGCTAAAAACAAACTACTCAGAAATAAAAAAATCAACGAATTAAAATATACAAAAAACAAAAAAGCCACCGGAAAACACCCTAATACATTTACTGTTTTTGTACAGAAACTCATTTTGATATGATTTTTCTCCTGATTCTTTATACATTTGTAAGAAATGTAAACATACAAATATTCGTTATACACATAAAAATACTCAAACAAAACAAACTTTTAGAATCCAAATAACATATGAACATACGATTCAGTATATTATTTTTTATCATTATAGTTATAACCGGCTGTAATTATAAAGAACAAAAACACCCCGACTATACATACAACGAAAATGGATATTACTACAAATTACTCTCATTTAACAAAAATGCACAAAAAATACAAAGCACCAATTATGTAGAAGCTGATATTTATTTCTTTGATAATGAAGACCGCGATTCTATCCTGGCATCAGAATCTTTTAACATACACATAGATCCAAAAAACAATGCATGTTTATCGGACTTGTTACTGCACGCTCAAGATGGCGACAGCATATCATTCATATCACAAAATTCTGCCTGTATACGCTCGGTTTTAATTCCCGAATTTGCAGAAATGCTCAAAAAACAAGAAAACCTCCATTTTACCATAACCATTCAATCTGTATTGACCCAAAAGGAGTACACAAAAAAACAAATACAATATAAACTCTGGATTGAAAACAAACAAGAGTTTGAACGCAACTCTATTACAGACTTTATACAAAATCATCACTTTTCCTTTACCGATACAAATGGTATTTATAAACATACGATTCATAAAGGCTCAGAAAAAAAACCACACAAAAATGATATAATAACCATAAGCTATCAAGGCAGCCTGCTCAATGGTAATATTATTAATCATTTCACTATGATGGAATATGTATTTGGCACCGAATGGCAAGTAGTAGAAGGCATAGACCGAGCACTGCAAACCATGAAAGAAGGCGAACGTGCACTTATAGTTGTACCAAGTAAATATGCCTGGGGCAAAAAAGGATCTACCAATAATCTTATTCAACCATTCACCCCCATAGTATTTGATTTAGAATTGGTTTCTATTGAAAAAGAAGAAGATATAAAAAAAGAATAATGCATTTTTTAAAAGTATTTTATATGTTTGCATTCACTTTTAATACTCATACAAACAGAGCTATAAAATTAAAATTAATATATGAAATTACAGACGGCTGATATAGAGGGAATAAAAAACATTATAGAACAGAAAAAAACATTTGCAATAACCACACACACAAATCCGGATGGTGACGCAGTTGGTTCTACTCTAGCTTTAGCACATATTTTACAACAACTCGGTAAAGATGTTCAGATAATAATGCCGAATGATTGTCCTGCATTTCTAAAATGGCTCAAAGGGTATGATTCTATCATGCTATTTGATAAACAAAAAAAACAAGCAGCAGAATTTTTACGCAAAGCTGATGTTATTTTTTGCCTGGACTACAACAACCCAAGCCGTTTGGATGCTATGGGAGATTTAATTATTTCAAGCAAAAAACCACTTATACTTATTGATCACCACCCCGAACCGATATGTAATGCAACTTATATGATATCGGAAACTAAAGCTTGTTCAACAGCCGAACTAGTGTATCGTTGTATATATGCTATGAAATACGAACACCTCATAACACACGATATAGCAAATGCTCTTTATACCGGAATAATAACAGACACAGGTGGTTTAATTCACAATTCAAGCAATCCGGAATTGTACAAAATTGTTGCAGAATTAATGCAAAAAGGTATTGACAAAAATTTTATACACGATCAAATATTTAATGTATATTCATACGAACGTATGAAGTTAATGGGATTAGTTTTAAAAGACAATTTTGAATTTTTTCCTGAATACAACGCAGCATACATGTTTATATCTATCCAAAATCAAAAAGACCATAATTTCCAATTAGGTGATTCTGAGGGATTAGTTAATCTCCCATTAGCTGTCAAAGACATTAAATTCTGTGCTTTATTTACCGAATATAAAAATAACATGATAAAAATTTCTTTCCGATCAAAAAGAGATTTTCCGGCAAATCAGTTTTCGGCAGATTTTTTTAACGGCGGCGGACATCGCAATGCTGCGGGTGGACGCATAGACACAAGTTTGGACAATGCTATAGCTCTATTTAAAAAAGGTCTCTCAACCTATAAAACACAACTCAACAAATCATAATTGTTTTGCTCAACACATAATGAATGCTGATTTTTTCTATAGAACTGAAATTTTACTTGGAAAAACATGCCTGAATCTCATACAATCTCAAAAAGTTATTATTTTTGGTGTTGGTGGTGTTGGTAGTTGGTGTGCCGAAAGTCTGGTTCGTTCGGGAGTTCGAGACATTACTTTAGTCGATTTCGATACAATATGTTCTACAAATATTAACCGACAAGCACACGCAACCTCATCTACTATAGGAAAACACAAAACGGAAATTATGAAACAGAGACTCATTGACATTAACCCTCACGTTTCTGTTTCTGTTATCTCACGCACATACACTGCAAAAACATCCCACAGCTTTAATTTAAATACATACACAGTCATTGTTGACGCAATAGACTCTTTTTACGATAAAATGCATTTAATACAGCAGGCAACACAAACGCAAGCTTTTTTTATATCGTCTATGGGTGCTGCAAGAAAATGCGATCCACAACATATACAATTCGGCAATTTTTGGGATATTCAATACTGTTTGTTAGCCCGAAAATTACGAAAAAAACTGCGTAAAGAACAACCACTTCCCCGCTCTTTTCCATGTGTATACAGCACCGAACAAAACAAAACTGGACAAGCACTTGTTCATGAATCTGATACAACTAAACGAGTAAATGGCTCTATTGCTCACATTACAGCACTCTTTGGTTTTTATATTGCCGGAGAAATTATTCAACACATAAAGTCGCAAATTGAGGAATAACATAAAAACTGAAAAGTAGATACTTATCGATTACTACAACTAAATACGTTTGGATTAACGTATATACAAAATGCTATATCCGGTTCAAAACTGTATGCACCCCAGAATTAGACATAATTTTCACAAAGAAGTATATCTATTTTTGTATAATTACCAGTTCTGTGCGTCTGTTTTGAGCTCTGTTCTCTTTAGTTGTATTATCTACAATAGGTTTGGTATCGGCATAACCCTTATACGCTAACCGATGTTCAGATACACCGTGCTTAATCAAATAATTATACACCGCCTGGGCACGTTCAGTAGAAAGTTCTTTATTTCGTGCATCTGTCCCTGTATTATCGGTATGTCCGCCAACTTCAAAAGATATAGATGTATTTTCTTTCATAAACCGCACAATCATATCCAATTCTATTTTAGATTCCGGTTTTAACCTATCAGAATCAACATCAAAGAACACATTTTTCAAAACCACCTTACTCCCCAAAGCCAATGGTTGAAGAGATACATCCAAAGACGAATCTACACTTTCTAACGATACATTTTCCGAATAAAACAAATAGCCCTTATGCCACACGCGCAACATATATTCATCATTCTCCACAAAAGGTACAATAAAATTCCCGTTATGATACATAGCTTTACTTATATAAAACTCCTCTCCCGATTCTAAATCATACAATTCTATACGTGCAGCCAAATTGTTATCTGTTTTTTTGTCAGACACACGACCTTTTATATAGGTCACTTTATTAGGTCTGATTTGTTGTGGTGCATCGAACATATAAATATCCTGCCCCCCTATAGAAGAATATCTGTCAGACGAAAAATACGCTTTTTCTCCCGATGCATTCACTATTACACGAAATTCATCGGTATGTGTATTAATAGGATATCCTAAATTTTGTGGTTTGGTCCATTGGGTAGAAGATTTCAAACTTGACTTATACAAATCTGACTTACCCACCCCGGGATGACCATCAGATGCAAAATACAAGGTAACACCATCTGCATGAATAAATGGTGATTCATCATTATCCGGCGTATTAATTGGTTCTTTCAAATTTTCGGGAACAGACCAATCACCGTTTTCCAACTGGGTACTTACCCATATATCTTTTTTCCCTATACCGCCAGGACGATTAGACACGAAATATAAAGTTCGGCCATCAGCCGACAAACTGGGTTGCGATTCCCAATATTTAGTATTTATGGGTTTACCTATATTTTGTGGAGAAGACCATTTTTTACCATCATACTCAGTAATATAGATATCGCACGAACCAAATCCACCTTGCATATTGCAAGCCGTAAAAATCATTCGTCTCCCATCCGCAGAAATAGATTGTGCACCCTGATTTGCCGAAGTATTAATAGTAGACGAAAACGGACGGCGTTTGTGCCAGTTACCATTTTTTTTGATACTATAAAATAAATCCTCTTGCTTAACATGAGAGCGAGATCCGGGAATAAGTGACGTGAAAATCAATAATTCATCATCCACAGTTATAGTAGGATGATAATCATCATATTCAGTATTTATGTTCTCACCTAAATTTTGCGGATCAAACGAAACCGGACGTTCCATATATCTAAGAGCAACAGTACACCTATTATATAACTCACGTACTTTCTCCCGCTCAGAATCCGACAATGTATTACCTTGCGACAGAAGATATTTAAGATTCGTTCGGGCATCTCTCATTTTGCCTTGCTCTACCAATTCATACGCTAATTTATAATATGACCATATATGCTCATCACCACACAACTCAACACAATTTTCTAAAATCTCAATAGCTTTTTCATCTCTGTCTGTTTCAACATATACACCAGCCAATAAATAATAAGCCTCTACAAAAAATTCATCTTTTTTTATTGCTTTAAGCAATAACTTTTCAGACTCATCAAAATATCCGTATTGAAATTGGGATATTGCATCCTCATACCAGGATATTGCCCTTTTATGTGAACTTGCATATTCCTGTGAATACAGAAACATACCTATACACATTAATAATCCGGTAACCACTAATCTCATATAATATATTTTTTAAGGTATATCTAAATATTTATGTGTTTGTATGGAAATATTCCATTCAGGATTCAATTTACAATAATTTATTATATCCGGCAAAATCTTTTCCAGAGAATTCCATTCCGGTTGCAAATAAAGTTTACAGTCTCTCCGTACTTTTTGTTTAGATTCTTCTGCCCATTGTATTCGTTCGGGAGTATCAATTATGATTTTCAATTCATCTGCGTATTGGTAAAAGTCATCGCGGGGTGGATGATGAGGCTTAGGTGATAAACACACCCAATCCCACTTTCCGGAAAGTTCATATGTACCATTAGTCTCTAGAAATAACTTAATCCCATACCCGTGTAAATGCTCACATAAAGTATCAAGATTATTCATTAACGGTTCTCCACCCGTAAGAACCACACTTTTTGCTGGATGAAGCAAAACCTCATCTGCAATTTCAGGTATTGTTTTTTGAGGATGTTTATCCGGATTCCAGGATTCTTTCACATCACACCATCCACACAAAACGTTGCACCCACCTAATCGAATAAAATAAGCAGGTTTTCCCGTATGAAAGCCCTCTCCTTGAATACTATAAAACATTTCTACTATTGGAAGTGTTTGAAAAGAACCTATATTTTGACTCATTTAAATATGTTTTTAACTGTTATATAAAAACTCCGTTTGTGTCTCAACACATACTGAATAATACACAAACGAGATTTTATTTCACAAAAATATCTTTTTTATTCGTAAACTTTGGTAAACTTGTCAGATTTTATGATTTTCGCCGTCATATGATTATAAAGACCATGACACATACAATATATATACTCAGCATTTGCATATGTGCACTCAATATATCTGTTTTCTCGCAAGAAAAGAGAGATCCTGATTTTTTAATTCCGGTTAACATTCCGGTATTATTATCAGCAAATTTCGGAGAATTACGCCCAAATCACTTTCATACCGGAATAGACATTAAAACACAAAAAATAACCGGTAAATCTGTTATTGCTATAGACAACGGATATGTCTCCCGTATTTCAATAAGTCCATACGGATACGGACGTGCTGTATATATTACTCACCCATCAGGACATATTTCTGTATACGGACACCTCACATCATTTTCTCCAAAAATAGATGCATACCTTACAAGATATCAATATAAAGAAAAAACACATTCGGCAAATATTTTTATTCCCACACATGCCATACCTGTTTCACGAGGCGAAGAGATTGGAAAATCGGGAAACAGCGGCAGTTCCGGAGGTCCACATGTTCACTTCGAAATTCGTGACTCTGCAAACAAAGCTATTAATCCATTACTTTTTTATCCACAAATTGATGATTATGCATTTCCGCGCATTCAATCATTCTACTTATACAATCTCGATTCCAACCTGATTCAACATAAAACAAAACGATACAGAGCAATACAAAAATCTCCCGGCAATTACACCATTCCCGGTCCTATTTCTACGCAAGGACTTATCGGCTTTGGTATACGCGGAAACGACAAAATACACAATGTTCATCACATTTTTGGCTACCACACAGTATCTCTCACCTGCAACGATTCGTTACTCTATAAACGAAAAACAGATACTATTTCATTTCATGAAAGCAGAGATATAAATAGCTTGTTAGACTACAAAGCATTCGCGTTTCACCGAAGATACATAGAAAAATTATACGTAGAACCAAATAATGAATTATCAATATATTCAGCTCGTAATAACGGGCTACTTGTTGAGCAATCAAAAAACTATCATTGCACGGTAAAAGTTCAGGACTATCATAAAAACACTGCACAATTAGACTTTACTATACTTTGCGACACAAACAGCTATGCACTAAAAATTCAGGACACCATATATTCTTATGCACACGATTTTTCCTTTAAGAAAGAAGGTTTCTCATTTCGTTCCGATTCCGCATCATTTTACAAAGACTTCCTCTTTGATGTTGCAATAGACAGTACACATACAGAAACAGAATTTTCTCCACGATACACAATTTCATCCAGCGAATTCACACTCAAAAAAGAAGCACATATCTCTATTCAATCTACAATCCCCGACAGTCTTCGCACATATGGTATCATACGTTACGTAAGTCAACGAAACCGGCGACGCACTCTTCAAACAGCAATAACCCCAGACGGTAAAGCACACACTCACACACAAAAAATTGGCACATATTCTGTTGTTATAGACACTGTTTCCCCGATTATTAACAGAGTTAACTTCAAAGACGGAAGTAATATCCAAAACAAAAAACATATTTCTTTCCGAATGTATGATAATTTATCGGGAATTGCAGAATACGCTGCTTATATTGATTCTAAATGGTGTGTACTCTATTTTGATGCAAAATATGCATACGTAACTCTCGATTTAGCAAAAGCACCTATATCCGAATCAAACACAGAACACTCACTCGTTTTATTTGCAAAAGATGCTGTCGGTAATACAACAAAAAAAGAATATACATTTTATTGGTAACATACGACAGTTCAAGCACAACGTATAATTCGCAATTAATCATAAAAAAACCCCGAAATAGCTTTCACTAATTTCAGGGTTTTAAAAAAATATCAGTTTTATGTATAAATACTTTACCAGTTATAAATCAAACATTGCTTAATTAAATATTTAAGTGAATTTTATCTGAAGCATACTGACCAGTATCTAACTTATTCTTAATAGCTTTAAAGCAATCTATAGTATATTTCACATCTTCTAAAGTATGATCAGCCGTAGGAATAATGCGAAGCATAATCGTACCTTTTGGAACTACCGGATAAATTACAATAGAACAAAACAAAGCATAATTTTCACGTAAATCTAAAGTCAGATTTGCTGCCATTTCAGTTGTTCCTTCCAAAAACACCGGTGTTACCGGAGATTGCGTATTACCAATATTAAAACCAGCATCAGTAAAACCTTTTTGAAGATTATGCACCACATTCCACAACTGCTTGCGCACTTCGGGACGCGTTTGCAATATATCCAAACGCTTCAATGCACCATACACAAAAGGCATTGGTAACGATTTTGCAAATATTTGCGACCGCAAGGTATACATTAAATAATCTATTATCTCCTCAGGTCCTGCAACAAATGCACCTATAGAAGCCATCGCTTTAGCGAAAGTACTAAAATAGATATCAATTTTGTCCTGAACACCAAAATGTGTTCCGGTTCCACTACCATCTTCACCCATAGTTCCAAAACCATGAGCATCATCAACAAGTAAACGAAAATCGTGTTTTTCTTTTAAGTCAGCAATTTTATCTAATACACCTAAATCACCAGCCATACCAAATACACCTTCGGTAATAACTAAAATACCACCATCAGTTTTATCCGTTATTTTTTTGGCAAAGCCCAACATTTTTTCACAACGATCTACATCATTATGCGGAAACACATAACTTTTTCCACCTTTTGATTTATGCAAAAAGATACCATCCATTATACATGCATGCGACTCAGAATCATATACAATAACATCATTTCGTGATGCTAAAGAATCAATGATTGAAACCATACCCTGGTATCCGTAATTTAATAAATATGCTGATGGTTTTTTAACAAATGAAGCTAATTTTTGCTCTAACTCTTCATGCATTTTTGTTTGTCCACTCATCATGCGAGCACCCATAGGATACGCCAACCCCCATTCCTTAGCACCTTCAGCATCAGCTTCTCGCACTTCAGGCATATTCGCTAATCCGCAATAATTATTTAAACTCCATGTCAATACTTCTTTTCCACGGAACTTCATACGAGGACCTATTTCGCCCTCTAATTTTGGAAACGTAAAATAACCATGAGCATCTTTTTGCCACACCCCAAGAGCTCCTCTGTTTTTCGTTACTCTTTCAAAAATATCCATTTTTTATATCGTTTTTGTTATACAAGATTTTATTCAAAATTTGTGGCAAATGTACAATCTTTTTTGTTTTAACGGTGTTTTTACCCTAGATTTTTTAAGTCTTCACCTCTACAACATTGAGTGCAATACAGACAAAACATTATATATATAAAGCTCTTAACATATATTATACACATGAGTTTTGGTGCAACACGCAACAACTTTCAACACCTGTCACACACAAAAATATCAGATTAATATCTGTCCATTTTTTTGTTACATATCTTTTTTTATATATTTGCATTAATTATTAACCAGAACATATCTATTTAGCCGCAACTAAAAACATGTTTCAATAATAATTATTTTTCAATACGCTAAATAGCATATGTCGCAACATCTAATAAGCTATGAAACAATTAACAGTATGTATGTTTTGCCTATGTATGTGTGTAAACTATGGATTCACACAACAAAACGGCGATTATCGTTCAAACCAACGTATTTCAAAAAACTGGAAAGATGCCGGAAATTGGGACATCTTTACCAATGGGCAATGGCAAAACGCCGACTCACCACCATGTAAAGACAGTATACCTGCGTGTATAACAATATCAAAACATGATTCTATTGTTATGGACACAAACAACTACAAGCTTTCAAAATTAATAATTGAAGACTCCGCACATCTCACTTTTCCATACGGAGATGTTATCTGTGAAGATTCGATTTTAATATATGGCACAATATACAACAACGAAACTAAGGGCACAAAAGAATGTGCAAAATCACTTTATATTAACGGTGGCGTTATGTATCACAATGCCGGTGAGACTTTTGAAATAGAAGAACATGTATATATTACAAATAACGGGACAATTACAGGCACAGCATCAGCAAAAATAAATGCCCCAAAAATTCTTCTCAAAGGCAGTCATTTTCCACGAATAGATTCAACTAATAATGCAGTTGCATATAACTGTGACACCCTTCTCGTTTTAGAAGACTCTGTGACTAATAATATTGAAATTGCCGAAATTAGCTGCTCCCAATTTGAGACGTATGGAAATGTAAACTTTTCCGGAAAAGTTGGCACCAAAACAATTACCAATTTCACCATACACGAAAGCGGGCATTTCATAAATTCAAACGGAGAGTCATTCGATATTTTCGGAGATATCATAATACACGGAGAGTTCGAAAGTGGTACCGGAACCTATTATTTAGAAGGTACCGATAAAAGTATTATTGGAAATGCAGAGTTTTCTCAAATTAATGTAACCGGATCTTACACGAACTATTGCAAACAAGAACAACCGTTCACGGTTAAAGATTTATTTTCTGGAAATGGCACTATCTATCAAACAGACAACAGTTATATTATTACAAAATGCTCAATTGAACCAATAATAATTTCAAAAGAAACAAGCTTTATTGAATATACCGGAAATAAATTCACATCTGACTTCATACTCAAAAATGATGTGTACAACTTAGTATTAAAAAACCATAAATGTACCTATGTATTAGAAAATGATATTACTATCAAATCGAGCTTTCGGCTACCTGATGACAGTGTGTTTATAGACTTAAACGGACACACACTCACTTTTAGTGATTGGAGCAATACAGACATTCATTTTCCATTTTCAAGCAGACATCGCATATGTTTATCCGGCGGATCTGTTATTGCACAAAATGTTGCACCACAAGATACAGTATTTTTTCCCATAGCACATAACAGAGACAGCACAAATCTGGCACGCATTGAAATATGCAACACCTCTTCTGAAACACATGATTTTCAAGTAGACAGTCTCTCGCATTATGCAAGCAAAAATGCACAACCCCAAGGTAATCGATATGTTTCAGGATTAGTAAACAGCACCTATCATATATCATCAACATGCAAAGATGCGACAATCAAATTATTTTGGCATGCAGAAAATGAATTGCCACTATTTGAAAATAATGCATGCAATATACATCATTATAACGGTACCCAATGGGAAGCTTTGCATGAAAGCACAATAGCACACGACGAAACAGACAACATC
Source organism: Bacteroidales bacterium (assembly GCA_046482735.1). Taxonomy (GTDB): domain Bacteria; phylum Bacteroidota; class Bacteroidia; order Bacteroidales; family UBA1715; genus JAQICB01. Next base: position 18,014 of record JAWOEL010000137.1, read on the forward strand.
TACTCACTGAAAGCAACAACACAGAGCTTCTCACCTTTTATGATTCAAAGCGACAACATATTACTCAACATCAACCTCACAGATTTTGAGATAACACAAAATACAGACAACAACACCATCAACTGGTCATGGCATGCCACAAACACATCAGAACTCAGTTCACTCACCTTAGAAAAATCAAACAATGGAATACATTTTCGTAAAATAAAAGAATTCCACTCCACAGATAAAAAAGAATGCACCTATATAGACAATGAAAACAATTACGGTTACTATTATCGACTTGCATTCCTCCACTCCGATAACTCAATTACATATTCCAAAATACTCTATGCCCCCACAGAAACCGGTATTAAAATCACACCAATCAACCAACATCTGCATATACAATTACCAAAAAAACACCATAACATACATATATATACCGCAACAGGGACTTGTATAGCCAAATACAATAATTCACGCATATTAACAACAAAGCAACTACCTGCAGGACTGTACATTATTCAAATACTCAACCAAAATCGCATAATACACCAAGAAAAAACACACATATATTACCATTAAGAAATATTTATTTGTCTGAAATAGAGAAAAAAACAAGATAAAACAAGAAATACTTACGGTTTTATTATTAATAAAAAAGTATTTTTTTTAATTTAGCCGTTCAAAAAATAAACATTATAATATAATGTATATATCTATTTATTAAATGAAGTATTTATTATGACAGACAAAAGGAAATTTATTACATGCGATGGTAATTTTGCTGCGGCTCACGTATCATATGCATTTACTGAAACTGCGGGTATTTATCCTATTACCCCATCATCTGATATGGCAGAACATACAGACGCATTTGCAGCAAACGGTAGAAAAAACATTTTTGGAGATACAGTAGAAGTAGTTGAAATGCAATCAGAAGCAGGTGCAGCCGGAAGTGTACACGGATCACTACAAGCAGGAGCTTTAACAACTACATACACAGCATCACAAGGACTATTATTAATGCTTCCCAACATGTATAAAATATCCGGAGAATTATTACCGGGCGTTTTTCATGTAAGTGCACGTTCACTTGCAGCACAAGCATTATCAATATTTGGTGACCATCAAGACGTGTATTCTGCACGAATGACCGGTTTTTCTATGCTATGCTCAGGCAGTGTACAAGAAGTAATGGACTTGGGAGCTGTTGCTCACCTAGCTAGTATAAAAGGTAGCTTACCAACATTACACTTTTTTGACGGATTCCGTACCTCTCACGAAATTCAAAAAATTCAGGCATGGGAATATGATGATTTAGCAGAAATGGTAGATTACGATGCTCTTGCTAAATTCCGTCACAAAGCATTAAATCCGGAAAGTCCTGTAACTCGTGGTACAGCACAAAATCCTGACATTTATTTCCAAACACGTGAAGCTGCAAATACATACTACGCAGCAATTCCTCAAATAGTTGAAGAATACATGCAGGAAGTAAATAAACGAACCGGCAGAAATTATCAACTATTCAATTATTTTGGAGCTGAAGATGCTGAGCATGTAGTTATCGCAATGGGTTCTGTAAGTGAAACTATTCGTGAAACTATTGAATACATGAACAAACAAGGAAAAAAAGTTGGTTTCCTTCAAATTCACTTATATCGTCCGTTCTCTGTAGAACACTTCTTACAAGCTCTTCCACAAACAGTTAAAAAAATAGCTGTTCTTGACAGAACAAAAGAACCCGGAGCTACTGGCGAACCATTATATTTGGATATTTGCAATGCATTTTGCGGAAAAGAAAATCCTCCGATTATTATAGGTGGTCGATACGGATTATCATCAAAAGACACAACACCTCGTCAGATTGTTTCGGTATTTACCAATTTAGAACAACCGGAACCAAAAAACGGATTTACAATTGGTATTGTAGATGACGTAACCTTTACTTCTTTATTAGAAAATAATGACACAATAAATACCGTACCGGAAGGAACTGTTGAATGTAAATTTTACGGATTAGGTTCAGACGGAACTGTTGGTGCAAATAAAAACTCAATAAAAATTATTGGTGACAACAGTGATTTATACGCACAAGGATACTTCGCATATGATTCGAAAAAATCCGGTGGTATTACAATTTCTCACCTCCGATTCGGAAAAAAACCAATTACATCTACGTACTTAGTAAGTAACCCTAGCTTTGTATCCTGCTCAGAACCCTCATACCTAGACAAATACGATATGTTGCGAGGTATTCAAAAGGGAGGTACATTTTTATTGAATTCACTGTGGGATGTTGCAGATATAGAAAGCAAACTTCCCAACAAAATAAAAAAACAACTCGCAGACAATGACGTTAAGTTTTTTATACTAAATGCGACCAAAGTTGCTGAAGAGATTGGATTAGGTAATCGTACAAACACAATTCTACAATCAGCATTCTTTAAACTTGCAAATGTAATACCGTATGACCAAGCAGTTGATTTCATGAAAACTGCTATTAAGAAAACATATGGCAATAAAGGTGATGACATTGTAAACATGAACTGGCAAGCAGTAGATAAAGGTGTTGAAAGTTTACAAGAAGTTCAGGTAAAACCGGAATGGAAAGACTTACCGGCTGAAGATAATTTTCAAATATATCAAGGAATTACAGACAAAACAGATCCTGAATTAGCCGAATTTGTTAAAAACATCGCTGGTGTTATGAATCAACAAGAAGGTGATTCACTCCCGGTAAGTGCTTTTACTAAATATCCTGACGGAACATTCCCGAATGGAACAACAGCATTTGAAAAACGTGGCATTGCAGTAAATGTACCCCAATGGGAATCAGAAAATTGTATTCAATGTAATCAATGTGCATATGTATGTCCTCACGCAGTAATTCGTCCTTTCTTATTAGATGAAAAAGAAATGGCAGAAGCTCCTGAAGATTTAGAAACATTAAAACCTATCGGAAAAGGCTTTGACGGATTACGATACAAAATTCAAATATCACCATTAGATTGTACCGGCTGTGGTAGTTGTGCAAATATCTGCCCTGGCAAAAAGGGTGAAAAGGCACTTATTATGAAACCATTAGAAAGTCAGTTACCACAAGAAAAAGATAACTGGAATTACATTCTTAATAATGTTACCTACAAAGATACTATAGCACCAACAAGTACAGTAAAAGGTTCTCAATTTAAACAACCATTATTTGAATTCTCCGGTGCGTGTGCTGGTTGTGGTGAAACTCCGTATGTAAAATTAATTACACAATTATATGGAGACAGGATGACTGTTGCAAATGCTACTGGTTGTTCTTCTATCTACGGTGGATCTGCTCCTGCTACACCATATATCGTAAACGACGAAGGAAAAGGTGTTGCATGGGCTAACTCATTATTCGAAGATAATGCTGAATTTGGTTTTGGTATGGCAACTGCAATGAATAAATTGCGCAATAGAATTTCGAATAAAATGACAGATAATATGTCTTCTTTATCTCCGGAATTACAAGAAGCGTGCAAAGCATGGATTGAAGGTAAAGACGATGCAGAAGAATCTGCTACTGCTACCGACGCTCTCATACCACTTCTTGAAAAAGATTCATCTCAAATATCAAAAGATATTTTAGCTCTTAAACAATATCTCACAAAAAAATCTAACTGGATTATTGGTGGCGACGGTTGGGCTTATGATATTGGTTTTGGAGGTTTAGACCATGTTCTTGCCTCTGGCGAAGATATTAATGTTTTAGTATTAGATACTGAAGTTTATTCAAATACCGGAGGGCAATCATCAAAATCATCACCAACAGCATCTGTTGCAAAATTTGCCACTGCCGGAAAACAGGTTCGTAAAAAAGACTTGGGACGTATGGCCATGACTTATGGATATGTATATGTTGCTCAAGTTTCTATGGGTGCTAATCAGGCTCAATTACTCAAAGCAATTCGCGAAGCTGAAGCATATCCGGGACCATCATTAATTATTGCATACTCACCTTGTATTGCTCATGGTATTAAAGGCGGTTTAACCAAATCTCAGACTGAGGAAAAAACAGCTGTTACTTGTGGTTACTGGCACTTATACCGTTTTGACCCTCGTCTTGAAGATGATGGCAAAAATCCATTCCAATTAGATTCAAAAGAACCTGATTTTAACGAATACTTAAATTATCTTAAAAATGAGGTTCGTTATACATCTTTATCGAAAACATTCCCTGATGCTGCCGAAGCATTATTTGAAAATTCACTTAAAGATGCGAAATGGAGATACAAGCAATACAAAATGCTTGCAAACATGGATTATTCTGAATCAGAAGAAAAATAATATATATTTTTCATTCAAAAATTACAAAAAAAGAGGTTGTTACATAAAACAACCTCTTTTTTTTGATATATAAACAACTTAAAACCAGTATAGTATGAGTAAAAATACATAATTATTACATTTTTTTACTCAGAGAGTGCAACCTTTTACACACAAGACAACTCATAGTATAAGAAAAGTGAAAATGTAAAACATTTTCTTACTTTAAATCTCACCTCCACACAAAAGCTATGTTTAAATTCTCTAAACATAGCTTTTTTATTATATTTGTAAATCAAACAAAAAAAATTGAACAATGTCAGGACATAATAAATGGTCAAAAATTAAACGAAAAAAAGGAGCGACAGACTCAAAACGAAGTCAACTTTTTTCCCGATTATCAAAAGAAATAACTATTGCGGTCAAACAAGGTGGCGGCAGCGATCCTGATATGAACTCAAGACTGCGTCTTGCAGTTCAAAATGCAAAGGGTGCAAATATGCCCAAAGATGTAATAGAACGAGCTATTTCAAAAGGGGAAAAAGACGAATCAAATTACGAATTATATACTTTTGAAGGTTACGCCCCCTGTGGTGTTGCTGTATTTGTTGAATGCCTTAGCGACAACAACAACCGCACGGTGAGTGCTGTACGCTCTATTTTTACAAAACATAATGGTAGTCTCGGCACAAATGGTTCTTTATCGTTTATTTTTAACAGAAAAGGCGTTTTTGAACTAAACAGAGAAAACATTTCTATGAATATAGAAGATGTAGAACTCGAATTAATTGATGCCGGAACAGAAGAATTTGAATATGACGATACCACAATTACCATTACCTGTGCAATGGAAGATTTTGGTAATATTCAAAAAAAATTAGATGAACTATCAATCGAAGCAAGTAATGCTGAATTAAAACGAATACCCGAAACAACAACCGAATTATCGGTTGATGATGCAAAAAAAGTATTGAAATTAATTGATGCATTCGACGATTGTGAAGATGTAAGTGTTGTATATCACAACCTTGAAATGACAGATGAGTTGGAAGAAGCTTTAAATGAATAATAATGTTTACACATACTAACTCTGCTATATTACTTATTCATTGTGCTGATAAAAAAGGTATTGTGGTCTCTGTTACAGAATTCATCCACAAAAACAATGGAAACATTCTCTATTTGGATCAACATGTAGATCATCAAGAAAATGAGTTTTTCATGAGAGTACAATGGGATTTATCTGAATTTACCATTCCTTCTGAAAAAATTGGAGACTACTTTTCTACTCTTGTAGGCGAAAGATACAATATGAATTTTGATTTACAATTTGTAAACACACCACAACGTATAGCAGTATTTGTATCGCATCTCCCCCATTGTATTTACGACATTATCTCACGTATAAGTTCAGGTGAATGGAATGCTGAAATACCTCTTATAATAAGCAATCATGAAAAACTAAAACATGTGGCAGATGAATTTAATATACCTTTTTATCATGTTCCTATAACTAAAGAAACAAAAGAAAAACAAGAAGAGTATATGTTATCACTGCTAAGTAAATATTCCATAAATCTTGTTGTTCTTGCAAGATATATGCAAATTATCTCAGAAAATTTCATACACTCATTTCCTCATCAAATAATTAATATTCATCATTCATTTTTACCTGCATTTCCCGGTGCTAAACCATATCATTCTGCATATGAACGTGGGGTAAAGCTAATTGGAGCAACATCACACTATGTTACCCCTGAATTGGATGGTGGTCCGATTATCGCACAAGGAGTAACAGACGTAACTCATAAAGATACAGTGGAAGACATGAAAAGAAAAGGATTCGATTTGGAAAAAATAGTGCTATCAAAAGCTATTTGGTCTCATATTCAACGAAAAACACTTGTATACAACAACAAAACTATAGTATTTGAATAATCTATTTATAAACATAATTTTAACTTAAAACTATATAACTATGAAAAAAGTAATTTCTCTTTTAATTGTAAGCGTTTCTATAAGTTTCGCATCTCACGCACAGGTATTTATTGGTGGAAATATTTCACTCAACAGTAATGGTGGCAATACCGAATATAACCCGAATAATGGTTCGAGTACAACTACCGACAATGAAAAATATTTTTCTTTTTCACTAAATCCACAAGCAGGAATTTTCTTATCAGAGAAAGTTGCAGTTGGTTCCGGAATTAATTTTGGCATAAGCAAAGAAACAGAAAGTGATGATAATTATTTGAAAACCACCTCATTTGGTATTTCACCTTTCCTTCGATACTATATTTTTGAATATAACAAATTCAGCCTCTTTTCTACCGGAACAATACATTTTAGTACAAGTACGACAAAATATACCGAATCAAACGTAACCACAGATGGTCCTCGTAGAAATACATTTTCATTATCTGTAACCCCATCTGTATCATATAAACTTTCAGAATCATTTCATGTAGAAGCTGGATTAGATTTTATGAATCTGGGCATTTCATCTACCGCAACAAAAACAGAAGATGGTGATGGTAACGAAAATATTGTAAGAGATAATAACTTTGATTTTAACGCTAACTCACATACATTATTTACAACAGGCAGCCTTACAATTGGTTTAATTTATTTTTTAGAAAGCAAAACGGCAAATAATAACACATCAACAGAAGCTGAGGAAGTTGAAACAGAAACAGAAACAGTAGACTAAAATATATGCATACAAAAAAAGTATTTTTGTGGTAAAAAAATCTCAAATAATTTGGTTTTACAAAAAGTATTCATACTTTTGCACTGCTTTTAAACAATACGGGGTGTAGCACAGCCCGGTTAGGTATTCCGATTAGTATCGGAAGAGTCGCAGTGGCAAACTAACGAATCTGGCTACAAAAAGTCTCGGGGTGTAGCACAGTCCGGTTAGTGTACCTGGTTTGGGACCAGGGGGTCGCAGGTTCGAATCCTGCCACCCCGACTTTTTTAAAAAGCTTGTTATGTATATAGCAAGCTTTTTTTATTGTATTCCATCATGAAGTTTTTCGTTTACATTTTAGGGATCAAGTCAAAAAGTTGTGGGATTTTCATTTTACGCATAAATTTTAGATAATCTAAAAAGAAATTTCTATTACTGTTTGAACATATTTGAGTATCTATATGGTCTAGAAATTTTGTAATGATGTTTTGCATGGCATTTGTTAAAAATTTTACCACCTAAATATATTTAAAATCATGCGAATACATTATATATCATTCCTTCTTTTTATCAATTTGTTTTATCATTCTATCAAAGTCCGATTCAAACAATCTATCCTGTATTTTTCTGTATTTTTCAAATTCACTCTCAGCATGTGCTTTTGCAATTTCGGATGAAACTTTTCCGGCATTTTGCAATATTTCCCTGTCTGTTGCTGCAATAAATTTATTTAAACGAGTTTCCCAATCTTCCATAGTCATAGGAATTTGCCTTAACGCCATGTCTTCGGCAATATCCAGATAAGCAGAAACCAAGCGTTGTAGTTGTTGCATTTCATTTTCCGACAGGTAATTTTTTGCCACACTTATATCGAATTTTTGAATTTTGCCTTTGGGTGCATCTTTCCATGTAATAAGCCCCATATTATCCTTTCTATGATTGGCTCTATCAACAATCACTTCGGCAGCTGTTTGACCATGAATAGCCCAATGCAGTTTATTTTGTACGGTGGCAAAAAAGCGCTTTGTAGCTTGTGCTGTTACATCATAATCTATAGCTGTTATATAAATGTCGGTAATTTTTTGATAGAATTTTCTTTCACTCAAACGTATTTCCCGAATGCGTTGTAATTGCTCTTCAAAATATTTTTTTCCGAGTATTGTGCCATCATTTTTTAGTCGTTCATCATCCATTGTAAAACCTTTGATGGTAAATTCCCGGATAATGTTGGTAGCCCACTTCCGAAACTGCACTGCCCTTTCGGAATTAACCTTGTAGCCAACAGCTATGGTAGCCGATAGATTATAATGTTTTGCATTGTAGCTTTTGCCATCGGAGGCAGTTATTCGAAAATTTCGAATAACTGAATCTTCCTGCAACTCACTGTCGGCAAATATTTTTTTTAAGTGATAATTTATCGTGTGGGTTTCAACATTATACAGCACGCCCATCATTTTTTGGGTAAGCCAGATGTTTTCATCGGCATAAACCGCTTCTACGCCACCTTCGCCATGTGCAGCAATAAAGGTTAGATATTCGGCTGCAGACGAACGTACTATATCGCTTATATTTTTCTTTTTATCTGCCATGGCTAATTTACTTTTTCAATTTCTCCTTCCCAAACCTCTTGTGTTAGGTTTTCTAACCGATCATTATTTATCATTTAAAATTTATCTTCTGTTAATTTGAAATTCAAAACTCTAAAAATACAACAAAGCTTTCAATTAGCACGCGGCGTTGCCAAAAACTGCACTCGTGAAAGTTCAAGTATCAAATTTTCAATCCGTTTTTTCAATTTTATAATCAGGTTATTTCTATTTAACTCGGTCTTTTAACCCTGCATACAACGCCAATTCCCCGTACAAACAGGACAGGCTGTCTAAAACCTCCATCAAATTTCAATAATTTAATCAAATATAAAGGATTTTTGGAAAACCGGAAGAGTAATCAAACAAAACCCTTGATAAGTGCATAAGGTTTATTTCTACCGGGATTCATTGCGTGGTTTTGCATGGGCTTGGAGGACTATATATTGGCAAAATGTGCACTTTAATAGTCTACAATTAAGTTCTCATATGGAATTTTCAACTCATTATGAAGCTTGCGAATCATTTTTAATGTCAATTTACGTTTCCGGCTAAATATTTCGGAAACTCTACTCTTATATCCAAGTATTTTAGCCAAGTCACTTTTTTTCATATCCATTTGCTCCATACGAAATTTAATCGCCTCAATCGGATCTGGTGACTCAATCGGATAATATTCGTCTTCATACTTTTCAATTAAAATGCTCAATATTTCTGCTTCATCACCTTCTGGTGAATCAATATGACC
>JAWOEL010000003.1:0-10683 GCA_046482735.1 Bacteroidales bacterium
AACGCAATCTGTTGCTATTACCACCAAAAAAAAGAAATCTCAAACATATCTATTGGTAAATAATAAAGCTTTTGCATGGAACGAGCCATTTTTAATACAAAACCAACAATATCTTATACCACAAGCAAATTACTTACTACATACACATTCATCGCCTAAGCTGCAAAAAATAAATAAACAAACGGCACACCATTCAAAATATACACCTATAAATAAGGGAAAACATATATTTTATAAAGATTCACTTTGTACAGATAGTTTATACTCATACATATGTGTTTCCGAAACTTTTCCAAAAGAAAACACGGCTTGCGAAATGCTTGCAAATACATGCTTTATTAACGATAATTTCAATGATTCGATAACAGAAACGCATATTGGATGCAAACTAGAATTAGATAAATTTTGGCTTCAAAAAACAACATCCAATAAATCGAAAAAACTAATACATGAATATTATAAACGCATTGCTTATGCCAATTATCACTATACAAACATATGTAAATACGGAAAAAACACAGACATGGGTACCTGTCTGATTTTATTTGGTATTCCGCAAAAAACAATTAGTACCCAATACAAACATATTTGGTATTACGATACAGATACGAGCAAACAATCAAAAAAAATTGAATTTACACAATCTAAAAACCTTTGTTCGCCATTTGTAGTAAATAAAACTAATACATATACAACTTTTTACAAACACGCTATACATGCGTGGAACAACGGTACTATTTATTATCCATAATAAAATAAAACACAATGAATACACATCTAATAATAGGAATTCATGCTGTTCATGAAGCATTAAAAGATAAAGAAAACATAGATCAGATTTTAATTAAGCAACAATCAGACAATGAAATCATAAAAGAAATCATTTATTTAGCTCGAAAAAATAATGTAACGCTCAAAACTGTACCAATTGAAAAAATAAATAAAATTACGAGAAAAAATCATCAAGGAGTTATTGCTTTTGGATCACCTATAGAATTCAGTTCTATTTTCAATATTATTCCAACTCTATATGAAGAAGGAAAAACACCACTGATTCTTTTACTTGACGAAATTAGTGACGTGCGAAATTTTGGTGCTATTATACGTTCGTGTGAATGTTTTGGTGTAGATGCGGTGGTTATACCACAAAAGGGCTCTGCTCAAATTAATGAAAGTGCCATTAAAACATCTGCAGGTGCTATATACAAAGTTCCTGTATGCAAAGTAAAATCTCTAATATCAACCATAGATTTTTTAAAGAAATCGGGATTAACTATTGCAAGTATAACCGAAAAAAGTACTACAAAAATATACACAACTGATTTCTCAAATCCAACTGCTATTATTTTAGGAAATGAAGAAACAGGTATATCACAAAACATACTTACGGAATCAGATATTTGCTTGCAAATACCAATGTCAGGACACATATCATCTCTTAATGTATCTGTGGCTGGTGGCATTTCTTTATACGAAATACATAAACAAAGAAATAACTAGCAAACCACTTTATACGTAGCCATAGACAAAATATTAAAATTTTTATCCCTATTTTATATAATAGATAAGAACTAATACTGTATTAACGTGAGTTCGATATAATTTTTGAGTTCAGAACGCTTAGAAATAGTAAGATTCGATTAAAAATAATGAGTATTATCGGTATAAATCGAATTATTTTTAAGAAGAAGATTGCTGTTTATAAGCGTTTCATTGATTGCTTTGTGTAAAATATTGAATATGTGCGTTAAATCTCTTCATCTTATCCCGATAAGATTCATCGATTTTCCTTAATCTTCATCATTTTACATAAACCTGAACTTAAAAAATTACGTCGAACTCACGTTATTAGAAAAAAATTTACCGCCAACCGGGATATGTAAATGAACAATCCGAAAAAGATTCAGACATAAATTGTATATAGACATTTTGTTGATGATCTTCTACCCAATTCTTCATAACCTGTGACTTTTTTTGTTCCATAGCCATTTGTTTGATCACATCATAATCCTGTACAAGACTAGCCGTGTGCTCAGGTTCATATTTTAAAAGTTTTACCATTTTGTACACTCGTGCACCAGTATTATCATGTGTTAAAAAAGGCTCAGAAATTTCTCCATCCTCCATCTTTTTCAACATACGTAACACACTTGGCTCTAGCATATCTACACTAAATTTTGAAGTACCCGTATATGGATTCATAAATACACCGCCGTTATTTTTAGTGTTTTTGTCTGAAGAATATAATTTAGCAGCACGTTCAAACGATATACTATCATTTTGCAACAATCCATACACACTATCTGCTTGTGATGCAGTTTTTTCGAGAGACGCCGGAGTCGTACGAGGTCGCATAAGAATATGCTTTAACTTAGCTTTTTGCCCTTTTCGTTCAACCATAAGTATAATATGATATCCGAATTCTGTTTTAACAATTTGAGATACCTCACCTTCCTCGAGGCGAAAGGCAACTGCAGAAAATTCAGGTAACAACTCGCCACGCGACATATATTCACCCAACAATCCACCGTTATTAGCACTTTCCTGATCATCACTATACAATACAGCTAATTTATCAAATTTTTCACCGGATAAGATTCTCTCACGAATTTTTCCTAACTTAGTCTTAATTCGTTCTTCCTCTTGTTTAGAAACCTGAGGAGAAAATACTATGTGTGCATATTCATATTTACTCTCAACTGTAGGTAAACTATCTGTAGGTAAATTTTCATAAAAAGTACGTACTTCATTCGGTGTTACTTGTACATCTTCAACAATAGAATTACGCATACGATCTACCATTATCTGTTCACGAATCAAAGGTCGCCATTCTGTTTTAATTTCTAATGAACTTTTGCCGTACATTTCCTGGAGGCGTTCTAGGCCACCTTCCTGATTGGTAAACATATTCACTCGTCGTTCTATTTCAGAATCTATTTCAGATTCCGACACTTCAATACTATCAATCTTTGCTTGAGTAAGCAATAACTTGCTAAATAATAAATCTTCAAAAATTTCACACATGTTAGCATCAGAAGAATTATTTGACTGCTCAAGCTGCATATATTGATTTCTGACATCCGATTTTTTTATCATCTCATCACCAACTACTGCAACAACTTCATCTACAATAATATCTTGAGAATATGAGAAAAAGGATACACTTACTAAAAAAAATAAAAGACTTATGTTAATGGGTAATAATTTCATATGTAAATATTAATTAATTTTAAATTGTTCTAAGTTGTTCTGTAATTTTTGCATATAATAATTCATCGTTATTTTTCTACCACAATTTATACATGCAACAAAAATAATATTGCAATTATAAACTTTACCTATCAATTATAATTTATTTGGTTTTCATACAATTAATTATAAATTTCAAATTCATTATTTTTAACAGCATCAGTATATATTTTACTTCTCATTTTTTGCAAACATTTCTGTTTTCGTTTATGCAACAATGTCGAAGCAATATTATTGGATACAAGCTCTTTTGGTATATAATCACCTGATTTTGCTACCTCCGAAATTCGGATATAATAATAATATAAAGAATCCTGTGAAATTTTGCGTGTTTTAGAGTATATAACATTGTGTGGCAACTTATCTTCAGGTATTAATTGTAGAAAATCTGACATATAAAACCACTTATCAGAAAAATGAAATTGTGAAGAAAACTGATAAGTAAAATCCTTTAACTGATCTAAGTTCTCTGAATTTAAGGAATAAAACCATTTATTAACCCGATTCAAATCTAAATCCTTCGGAAAAACAATAAAAAGAGGTTTTACAGCCACTTCATTCAATATAAAATCTTTTTTTTGTTCCTCGTAATACTCAGAAATTTCAGTTGTGGAAATAAGTGTATCCAATTTTTGATGTATATACAACTCCTCATACCTATGAATATATAAATCTTGAGCATATTGTTCAACCTGTTTTTGAATAGCATTATTATTATCCGGCACATTAAGTAATGCTTGCTCATAAAGCAATTGTTTCTCAACCCATTTTTTAATAACAGATGCTGCATACGAACTACTATCATTACTACTCAAAGTTGCAGGTATTCTTTGTATTAAATCATTTTCGGTAAAAACCTTATCACCAACCTCAGCTACTATGTTATCTTTTTCATACTCCATTTCAGTATTACAAGAAGTTAAAGTTATACAAAATAAACATGAAAGTAACCCGACCCCGACAAAAGGAATAATACTAATATTTAATTTCATATATTTCTATTAATTGACTTTATTGTCATATATGTAGCACATCATTTTTTCTAATTACGTAATTTATTAAACCTTTCCATAAAGATATTGATTCAAATTTCACAACTCATTACTTATGGTTCAATTCATATTAATGTAAATATTCAGAAACTGTATCAATTACATCTTGTTTAATTTCAACAGCATAATTCTCTTCTAAACGTTTCATTAACTGTTTCTCTAACCAAACTTGATAATCTGAAATTAATTGTGTTTTAATAGAATTAAATTCCTCCGGTTTACTGTTTTCCACTGTTTGGATATATCCATAAGTTACCGAATCTTTTTGAAAAACAAGTCCCTGACGCCAGTCTAAAGAATCAATATACTCGCTATCACCCTTAAAATAATCATGTTGTGAATAATCTAAATCCACCCATCTGTTAGAAACCTTTTGTACCAAAATACTATCATTACTATATTTTTCCGGACGTTTAGACAAAAAACGTTTCAATCTCTTTGCGTGTTTAGGTTTATCCAAAGTAAACATAGTAACAGAAACTGAAGGCGGCTTCATATACTCTGAAATATGAGACGTATAAAATTCCAACAAACCAACAGAATCAGAAGTTGCCTTTTTATATACCTGCTTTTGCATCAACTCAAACATAAGCATACCTTCATAATACTCCTGAGCCAACATTTGCAAAGAATCATCCTGCATTATGTTTTTATATTCATGATGAGTCAATTTTTTTTCTAAAAATTGGTTAAAACGATATCGAACTAAATTATCTTTTCCGGAAATTCTACTAGCTTTTTGATGTTTATATAAAAAATCAGCAAAATCATTATATCTATATACAGTATTATTAACCTGCAATATTTTTTTATTTTTCTCGAAATCAGGCTTTTCCCATTTATTTACCAGTATAGATTTTTGTACTACATCTATAAATTCATTAAAATTATCATAAAATATTGAATATGAGTGCTTCTTTTTTAGTTGTTGAATTGCATAATCATGTTTCCAATTCTTTCTACTTTCATCCTTTTTAATAATAGGTTCCACATCTTGTTTGTATGATTGATAATCTGCAAGTGAATCCTTATCAGTTAAACACGGAATAACATATCCATACGATAACTTAAGAGGTTTAGCACATTCATGCACATTTTCTATAGCAAAAATATGTTCTTTTAATAAAGTATGATATTTTACAGTATTATCAAACCATCCAATATCACCTTTAGCATTGCGTAAACGCTGATTTTTATTTTTTACCACAGCTAATGAATCAAAATCTGCACCATTTTGTATTTGCGAATAAATATTTTCAGCTTCTTTCTGTATTGAATCCCAGGAAGCTTGACTATCTTTATCATCTGGATATAAAACAATTAAAGACGCTCTACGTTCACCTTTTGATTTTCGTTTATCCAGCACTTTAATTACAAAATAACCGTGTTTTGCACGAACAGGTCCCAAAATTTCACCAATTTCCGCATCATACAACGCATTTTCATATTCCAAAGGCATTAACAATGACGTAATATAGCCTAGATATCCGCCATGATCTTTACTAAAAGAATCATCAGAATATGTTTTAGCTAATTCGCCAAAATCTTTTCCTGCTCGTACTTGAGAAATAATATTTTGAGCTTCGGTATATGCATCTAACGTATCTTCAGGAGCAGCAAATTCAGATACTTTAATAAAAATATGTTGCACCTCATAATCGGTATGCAACCTATCATATTCTAACTTAATTAAATCCTCGGTATATGCATCTTTAAAAATATGTGAATTAGCCGTTTTTCGTATGTACGAAGAATATTCATCTTGAAAGTCTGCAGTAGTATCATACTGCAATCGTTTAGCTTCCAGAACTTTTCTTTTATAATTCGCAAATAAATCAGCATATTCAATCAATGACAAACGAATATTTTCATCAGCATACGCATTATATTTTTGATTAAACCACAAAAACTCTTGTACGGAAACATGTGTCGTATCACCAACAATCATTACCGTATCATCTAAAACAGAATCAGGAAAAGATGAAAACTGAGAAAAACAATACGAAACACTTACACTTACACAAACAAGAAAAAGAAATACTTTTTTCATACAAAACATACTTATTATTCACGACTATAATTAGGAGATTCACGAGTAATGGTAACATCATGCGGATGACTTTCTGTATATCCCGCATTAGTTATTTTTACAAATTTTGCATTATGCAAATCTTGTATAGTTTTCGCACCACAATATCCCATACCAGCACGCAAACCGCCAATAAGCTGATATACCGTTTCGGCAAGCACACCTTTGTACGGAACACGTGCAGCAATTCCTTCAGGTACTAATTTTTTAATATCATCCTCCACATCTTGAAAATAACGGTCTTTTGAGCCTTTCTGCATAGCTTCAACTGACCCCATTCCCCGATATGTTTTAAATTTTCTACCTTGATAAATAATTGTTTCTCCGGGGGCTTCTTCAATTCCGGCAAACAATGATCCGGCCATAATACTAGATGCACCGGCTGCTAAAGCTTTTACAATATCACCCGAATAACGAATTCCACCATCTGCAATCAAAGGCACTCCCGTTCCTTCAAGTGCTTCAGCTACCGCAAAAATAGCGGACAATTGTGGAACACCAACTCCGGCAACCACACGTGTTGTACATATAGAACCGGGACCAATACCTACTTTTACGGCATCTGCTCCTGCTTCTACTAAAGCTAATGCGGCTTCGGGAGTTCCGATATTACCAACAATAAAATCTAAATTTGGATATTGTTTTTTTGCTTTTTCTAACATTGTAATTACACCTTGTGAATGCCCATGTGCTGTGTCGATAACAATAACATCCACATCTGCATCTACAAGTGCTGCTAACCGTGTAAAAGTATCAGCAGTAACTCCTATTGATGCACCAACCCGTAATCTGCCTTTTTTATCTTTACATGCCAACGGATTATCTGCTGCTTTAAAAATATCCTTATAAGTCAATAGTCCAACTAATTTGTTGGTATTATCTACTACCGGTAATTTTTCAATTTTATATTGCTGTAAAATATCTGCGGCTTTAGTTACATCATCATTTTGAAAAATTGTAATCAATTTTTCTTTGGTCATCACCTCAGTAATAGGTCTTTTCATATTAGTTTCAAATCGTAAATCCCGATTTGTAACAATTCCTACAAGTTTTTTTTCAGTATCAACAACTGGTATGCCACCTATTTTAAATTCTTTCATAATATCCAATGCATCTTTAGTTGTTGCAGTTGGATTAATAGTTATCGGATCGTAAATCATACCATTTTCCGACCTCTTAACACGCTTTACCTCAAGAGCCTGCTGTTTAATGGTCATATTCTTATGGATAATACCAATACCTCCTTCACGTGCAAGTGCTATTGCCAAACGTGAATCGGTAATCGTATCCATAGCAGCAGAAACTATCGGACAATTCAAAGATATTGATTTCGTTAACTTGGTTGAAAGTTTTACTTCACGAGGTAAAACATCCGAATATGCAGGCACTAACAACACATCATCAAATGTGAGGCCTTCTGATACTATTCTTTTAGATTCAAATGACATACTTATTATATTAAAAATTTTACAAAAATAACATTTTTACCTCACTGCAAAAAGAGAAATGTTATTTTATTTACTATACATATCTTAAATTCAAGATTTTTTTATAAATACGAATATAACATGATTACATTATTTTATTATTGCCGTTATTATCAAAAAATTAGTATGTATTTGTGTTGTATTGTTATACGATACATCTCCGGTTAAATTATAAACAAAGAATATCTTAATGCTCTCACGCCACTGTTGAATTTTACACAAACAAATTTAATAATCAGTATATATTGAACATCAAGTTATTATATTATTTTAAATAATAAAAAAACACGTGAAAAACTGATATTTATTATAAATTTTAGCTAATTTTGCAACCATTACTAGTAATAAATAGTCTTTTACATATCCGAATAAATATATTTTTAACTACGATTCAACACATAAAAAAAATACGATGAAATTAACATTTCCACACATTATCAGATTTTTTGCTATATTGCTTGTAAGTTTATACACTCACACGCTTTCGGCACAAATTTTGGTTTCAGGAACTACTTTTGAGCCTCAAAATATTGATCTTACCAAAGATTTTTATGCAGATAACGAAATTATGCATTACGGCTTACAACCTGATGAACTTACATCAGAATTACCTTTAACACCTGATACGGAACCAAACACATTTAACGGAGCAAGTCATTACGCAATTACCAACAATGCAAATTTACTTGATGAAGACAGGTATATTGATAATGGTGCCGATAATGAATGGATGCTTGCTGTGTCCGGAAATTCACCTTCGGGTAATCACATATTGGAATATCATATTCCAGGTCTGGAACCGGGTTCTGATGTAGAAATTGTTGTCGAATATTGCAGTGCTATCGACCCGACATATGCAGATTGTAGTTCTGGGCGTGCATCTTTTCGTGGTGTAGTAAATCCTGATACTGATAATAATTCATATAATGGACAGGAATCGCCCCAACTGAACGTAGGAGAATGCGATTCTTTTTCATTTACCCAGGCATCGAGCAATTCACGTGTTGTGCAAGGTGACGGCTTTGCTCATGTTTATCTCAACACTATGCAAGCGGCTGAATGTAAGGCTGTTCTTATAAAAAGTGTGGAGATATATGGTATTCCAAAACCAGAAATTATTATAGATCAAGGAACTGAAGTATGTGCCGGAGAACAAATAATGCTGCAAACAACACTTAATTACAATGCTGCTTACCAATGGGAGGTTAATGATGGTAGCGGATGGAGCAGTGTTGGCACAAACAAATCTCAGCTATATGAAACAACTGAAGAACGCGAATATCAATTTCGGGTAACTCTTACACCCGAAGACGGTAGTTCTCCCATCGTATCAGATCCAATAATTGTTGATGCTATTACCTGTTGCGAGGTTAACGGTGCTCCTGCTTCACGTGAAGTGGTGTACTATGATGATTTTGGACGATTTGACCTTGATGATCCTTATACACTTCATTATACAGATTATTCTGATATTACCAATCCGGTTGAAAAAACAAGAACAATAACAGAACCCTTTCGGTATCCTTTAGATAACCCTCCTATAGGACACGTATATGCAGAAACTGGCCCCCCCCAAGATTCACCTCTTGGAGAATATTTTGTAGCTGCCAATTTTACAACCTGGGGTGCCGGTTCAGATATTGATTGGGCTCAAGATATTTTGGGACGAACAGACTCTCGAACCGACCATTCCGGAACAGCGGAAGGTGCTATGTTGTTTGTAAATGTACGAAGTGATGTTGGCGATGTGATTTACGAACGTACAATTGATGATTTATGCCCGGGTATTCAACTCTTTTTTGAATGTTATATTGGCGTTTTTACCACCAGTCAGCAACAACCGGTAAATATAACAATTCGATTATCAGAAGTAGGAGATCCGTCAAATGAAGTAATTATACCCGATAATATTGTAAGTGCTGAGGGGGCTTCAACAGCAAATCCCGGAGTATGGGTTCGTGTTCCTGCACAACTCGAGTTAAACACCGGTACGTCATTAAAATTAGAAATTCTCAACAACAATCCAAACTACGAATATGGTAACGATCTGGTTCTTGATGATATTAAAATTATGGCCTGTGCACCTCCTTCAATTGAATTGTTTTTTGATGAAACATCACTTGATCAAGAAATAGATATATGCGAAGATCCATATGAATTAGTAAGTAAAGCATCTGATATGCTGATTCAATATTACGGAAACTCTCCGTATTATTTATTTCAATGGTCTCAAACGCCTGATGATTTATCGAGCTGGGAAAATATGAATACACCACAATCTATCTCAAATATTGAAATATCGGATTTAACGACAGAACCCTCTGTTAATAATTTGGAAAATGATGATACAGTATATTATAGAGTAATTGCCGCAACACAAGGCACATTTACTGATAAAGGAAATTTTGAGACTGAAGATGCAAATCCAAATGATCCGTGTAAAAATTATACAATATCTGAACCTATTGAAGCAACCCTCAACTGCCCTAGTTGCGTTACCCCCAGAAAATTCAATATAACAACGGACGATGCCGATTCGGTATTATGTGCCGGACAAAGCACTCTGTTATCACCCGATACAGTTCAGGCGAATACAGATGATTTTGATTTCACGTGGTATAAAGACAGTCTTGAAACAACAGACGTAGTCCAAGCAACAGAGGCAAATGTAAACACGTCCACTTACACGGTTGACTTTAGTGAACCGGGCAACTATATTCTTTTGGTACGAGATAAAAACATGCCTTCGGCACAAAATTGCTGGATGAGTGATTCAATACAAATTGACTCTGCATCTACCCCCACC
>JAWOEL010000007.1:0-18330 GCA_046482735.1 Bacteroidales bacterium
ATAATACCTATGATACGCGACCGACATAGAAGTAAAGAATTTATTGAATTCCTCAAGGTGCTGGACAAGCAATATCCAGAGGAGTGGAAAATAAGGATTGTTTTAGATAACCATTCATCACATATTTCAAAAGAAACACGAGCCTACTTAAAAACAAATCCAGAAAGGTTCGAGTTTGTATTTACACCAAAACACGGCTCATGGCTCAACATGATTGAAATGTTCTTCAGCAAAATTGCACGAGGTTTTCTGCGGAATATACGAGTTAATTCTAAAGAAGAGCTAATTCAACGCATATATAAGGGCATTGAGGAAATAAATCAGGAGCCTGTAATTTTTCGATGGAAATATAAAATGAACGAAATATCGCTGGATTAAAATGTTAATTCATGAACACTCTACTAGTCCGTTTAAACCTATCAGCCTGCCTGCCGTTTTAAATAAATATAACCATTCATTTTATTGTTTTTACATTCAAATATCAGAATGATTCGTTTGGCATACCCGGAATCGTTTATACCGATAACAGGTGCTCCTACCCTGCCTGCCATCTGCATGATCTTGGAGACTTTTTCACCGACCGTTTTAGAAAGAGTACCTCCGATTATTGTAAAATCAAAAGAATAAACGAAAACAAGCCTCTTATTTATTGAACCGTAACCGGTTACAATGCCGTCCCCGTAAAATTTTTTATTCTGCATTCCGAAATCGGTGCATGTGTGAGTTCTGAGTTTGTCGATCTCTTCAAAACTGTCCGGATCCAAAAGCAGGTCTAACCTTTCTCTTGCTGTAAGCTTGCCTCTGTTGTGCTGTTTTTCGATCGCTTTTAATCCTCCGCCCGCTTCTGCCAGATCGATCTTTTTTTTCAGTTCGAGAATCTTCTTTTCATTGTTCATCAGATGAACTCCTGAGTCTTCTTTTTCAACTTCCGGAGCTTTTCCGGATCAAGGGTTGTAAATATATTTACCTCTTACTATTAATACAAGATTTTTTTTACTAAAATTTTATTTAAATAAACCGATATCCCGGTTGTTTTTTTCTGTAATTTAGTTTAAATTCCTGATCTTTGAATAATAAAAGAAATCGGACACGATGAGATTCAATAATTTTCAATACCTCTATTTCGCGGCACTGACAATACTTCCGCTGATAATTTATATTATTTTTAAGAAAAAACCTGAAAAAATTGTTTTTGGCTCGCTCTATCTTTTAAAGGATATCACAAAAAAGATCAACCGAAAGATCAGGATCAAAGATATAATACTGTTAATTTTAAGAACACTTTTTGTTTTTCTGCTTATTTTATTATTTGCCGAACCTTTTATCGGACCCGAAACAGACCATGATGCAAAAAAACCGACTATGTCCGTTGCATATATTGATACCAGCCCGTCAATGGCGGAAGATTTTAAACAGAGCACCAAGCTGGACCGGGCAAAAGACATGCTTATAAAGATCATCTCAGCTTCCAGAGCGAAAGATGTCTTCTATTTTATGACATCTGATCCGCATGAAAATTTTAGAGGCTACAAAAATGAAGCTTTAAAATTTGTTAATGATCTTGACATATACGGAAGAGAAAGAGAATTTTATAGTGTTTATAATAAAGCGGATTCGATCCTTTTTGAAAAGAATGACACAAACAAGATGTTTTTGGTGCTTACAGACGGAAAGATAAAGTTCACAGGTCCCGACCCGGACTCTTTTGAACCAAATTTTATTTCTCGTGCTTTTATTTTTAAAAATTCAAAAAACGAAACAGGAAATGTAAAAATACTTTCTGCTCAAACCACCGGAAGCAGTTCGCTGGCTATTGATCTTGTTTCAAATGAAGACCGTGAAGCGCGGCTGGAACTTTTTATGGATGGTGAGCGAAATTACACAAAAAATATAACTCTTGAAAAAGATATTATTTCCACAAAACACATTGATATTTCCAGAAAAAACAATACCGCATCTTCTGTATTGATAAGAACTGAGGGTGACGCCAACGACCTGAACAACCTTTATCACACAATAATTCCCGAGATAGAGAAAAAAAAGATATTGATAATCGGGGATAAAGGATCATACGCATTAAAAGGTCTGGTCTCACTGTCTCAGTCGGGCAGGGACTCAATTTTCAGTCTGGATATTATCAATCCCGAGAACATAAATTCAGTTGTGTTGAACGATCATGATATGATATTATTTAATAATATGTCAGAAATTAACTCCTTCAGCGTGTCACGATTAAAAAGTTTCCTGGCATTATCAAAAAGTATATATTTTATAGCGGATAATATCGATCTGAATAATTACAACTCATATTTAATACCTGAATTGGGTCTGCCGGAAATAACCGGTCAGCGAAAAACTTCGGAGTCCTTTTTTCGAATAAAGATATCAGACCCTGCCCATCCCGTTTTCAAAAATGTATTCGCCAGTGAATCAAATGTTCCCGGAACGGTGGAGATATACAATTATTATAAGGTGTCAAAAAAGAACTGGAAGACAATAGTTGAATCTGAAGGGTGGCCGGTCATGTTAGAAAAAAATGCATATGGCGGAAAATTGCTTATGCTGACAACCGGGCTTGAGCCTGAGGATTCAAACATAATTACTAACGGCATCGCTGTTCCGATGCTTTACAATTCCTTCTTATATCTTACGGGCAATGAAGCCGGGTCCGCGAACTCAAGAACCGTCGGTGATATTGCAGTGTTTAAAAAAAAGTTAAAAAAAATATGTAATATTGTAAAAATATTAAAAGAAATAGTATTTTTTTTGCGAGTTATATATGGTTATAATGTGATACAATAATATGAATACAGAAGACGAACAACACGATGAAATTCACGATTCGGAAGTACAAAATATAAAATATATTTCCGGTCATTTTCAAGATTGGTTTCTTGATTATGCTTCATATGTTATTATGGAGCGTGCTGTTCCGTATATAAATGACGGATTAAAGCCCGTACAGCGTCGTATTTTACATTCTATGAAACGCATGGATGACGGTCGCTTTAGCAAAGTAGCCAATATAATAGGACATACTATGCAGTTTCACCCACATGGAGATGCATCTATTGGAGATGCATTAGTTGGTCTGGGACAAAAAAATTTATTGGTAGAAACACAAGGAAACTGGGGAAATGTGTTAACCGGCGACGGTTCAGCTGCTCCCCGGTATATAGAAGCCCGTTTATCAAAATTTGCACACGATGTTGTGTTCAACCCCAAAACCACATTATGGAAACCCTCATATGACGGCAGAAATAAAGAGCCGGTAACACTTCCGGTAAAATTCCCATTGCTACTTGCACAAGGAGTAGAAGGTATAGCTGTTGGTATGGCAAGTAAAATTTTGCCACATAATTTCATTGAACTTATCGATGCCTGCATAAAACATTTGCAAGGAAAAACATTTGAATTATATCCGGATTTTCCTACCGGTGGCTTTATAGATGTATCAAAATATAATGATGGTATTCGTGGTGGTCACGTTAAGGTACGTGCCAAAATTTCGAAAATAGATAACAAAACTATCGCAATTACCGAAATTCCTTTTGGCAAAACAACTACTGCCGTTATTGATTCTATATTAAAAGCAAATGAAAAAGGAACAATTAAAATAAAAAAAGTTGATGACAATACAGCTGCAAAAGCTGAAATTATCATTCATCTTCCATCAAGTGTTTCGGCTGACGAAACAATCGATGCCTTATATGTGTTTACAGATTGTGAAATTTCATTATCGGGCAATGCTACTATTATTGTAGATCGTCATCCTGCATTTATTGGAGTCTCCGAAATTCTGCGTTTTTCCGCAAATCAAACTGTTGATTTATTGCGTCAGGAATTATCCATTCGTATGGATGAGTTAAAAGAGGAATGGATGAAGTATTCTCTGGAAAAAATATTTATTGAAGAAGAGATTTACGAAAAAATTAAACCCTGTAAAACAGAAGATGCAATTATACAAACTATTGATAAAGGTCTGAAACCCTTTGTAAAAAACTTCTGGCGCAAAGTAACAACTGAAGATTGTATAAAATTATCAAATATTCCAATAAAGCGAATTTCAAAATTCAGCTCATCAAAAACAGAAGACCACATAAAAGGTATTGAATTGGAAATAGATGAAGTTCAAAATCATCTTGACAATATAATTGATTACACAATTAATTATTATAACCACATAAAGAAAAAATACGGCCCCGGCAGAGAACGAAAAACAGAAATTCGAAATTTAGAACAAATAGAAGCCGCACAAGTTGTCATTGCCAACACAAAATTATATGCAAATTATAAAGATGGCTTTGTTGGCACCAGCCTTAAAAAAGATGAATTTGTGTGTGAATGTTCAGATATCGATGATCTAATTGTTTTTATGCAAGACGGAACATATAAAGTTGCAAAAATATCTGAAAAAGCCTTTTTTGGCAAAAACATTATTCATGTTGGTGTGTTTCGACGTGGAGATGAGCGTACAATATACAATGCCGCATATCGAGACGGAAAAACCGGCATTACCTACATTAAGCGATTCCCGGTAACAAGTGTTACACGAGAAAAAGAATATAATTTAACCAAAGGAACACCCTATTCTAAGGTACTGTATTTTAGTGCAAATCCAAATGGCGAAGCAGAGATTATAAAAGTATATTTAAAATCGTTACCGCGTTTGCGTAAAACTATTTTTGAAGTTGATTTTAGCACCCAATTAATAAAAGGAAGAAATTCTCAAGGTATTATTTTAACCAAGCATCCTATTATTAAAATAGTAAAAATCGAAGAAGGAGTGTCTACTTTAGGTGGGCGAAAAATATATTACAATCCGGAAACTAAACGATTAAATGACAGTGAATACGGAGATTATTTGGGTGAATTCAAAGGCTCAGATAAGATATTTGTTGTCTCTAAAGCTGGAGAATGTGGTTTAACTACTTTTGATTTAACCAATCATTATGAAATGGAAATTCAGCGTATAGAAAAGTATAATCCGGAAAAAGTTTGGAGTGCTGTTTTTTACGATGCTGACCAACAATATTATTATATTAAACGATTTCAGGTAGACGAAAATATTCGGTATCAAAAATTTATTGGAGAAAATCCTGATTCCACATTAATTGCTCTCTCCGATGACACATTTCCCCAAATAAAAATTCAGTTTGGCGGCAAACATGCAGACAGAGAAGATGAAATAATAGATGTAGAGGAATTTATTGCAATTAAAGGGTTTAAAGCTCGTGGTAAACGTATAACTACTTTCACCGTTAAAAAAATTGAGTTTATTGAACCTTTAGATAAAGAACCTCATGAAGATAATACAACTGAAATACCACCTTCAAATGAAAATTCATCAGACAATCAAACTAATACCAATTCTTTAAATTCAGAAGATGATTCCGGAGAAGAACCAAACCAAATGAGTTTATTTTAAAAAAAAAGTATGTAAAAGTAAAGTTACATTTTTTTTATGTTGATAATTAAAAGATTATATTATACATTTGCTTTATTAAAAAAAACGTAAATTATATAACTATGAAAAATACCAAAAAAATTTTATCGGCAATAAGTATACTTGCTGTAAGTTTTTTCTCTGCAAATGCCCAGGAAACTTCAATTGTTGAATCAATTGATGAAGAGAAAGAATCATCACAATGTTGCAGTTTAGATGTTGGAATGGACGTTGTGAGTAGTTACGTATGGCGTGGACTAAAATCAGGAACCGGAGCTTCAATACAACCATATGTAGAATATACATCATATAACTTTACTCTTGGTGCATGGAATAACATAAGTACCGGATCTGCAGAGGCGTTTGAAGTTAATCTATATGCTTCATATGCATTTCCTTTTGGCGTTACAATTGGTGCAACCGATTATTTTAACGAAGGAAATGTGTTTGGTAATAATTTTGATGACTTAGCTGAAACCCATGCAATAGAACCATTTATACAATATGATTATTATAATTTATCATTTTTTGGCGGACTTATGTTTTTCAGAAATGACCATGGAGAAAACACGCAAGACTTTTACGGAGAGGTATCATATACATTCGAGAAGTTTGATTTGGCTATAGGAGCAGGAGATGGACAATATGTTACCAGTCCGGAATGGGGTACAGTTGGCGAATTTGCAATTTGCAATATTTCAATTTCTAAAGAAAAAAATATTACAGTTACTGATACGTTCTCTATACCGGTAAAAGGTGCTGTCACATTGAACCCTTATACTGAAAGATTTTACGCTTATGTAGGAATTTCATTATAATTTGCAATTATGATAAATAATTTATTCACATATACATTTTATTTTTACTACTTTTGTTTTTTTAAACAAAAGCGGGGCTTGTATATTTGAACCATATAAAAATATGAATATATTAAGCCTCGGAAGCCCGGGGCTTTTTTTTTGTTTAAAAGTAAAATTATACAAATGACACAACAAGTAGCAATACAAGGAATACAAGGAGCTTTTCACGAAATAGCTGCTCGTACGTATTTTGGGAATACAGTTTCATGCACATATTGCGATTCATTTAAAGAAGTATTTCAATCTGTTCAGTCAAACACATGTGAATATGGTATAGTAGCAATTGAGAATACAGTTGCCGGAAGTTTGCTACAAAACTATCATTTACTTAAAGAATCAAAAGCTAAAATTATTGGTGAGGTTAGTCTTCATATCACTCAAAACTTAATGGTATTGCCCGGCACATCTATTGATGATATAACCGAAGTATATTCTCATCCGATAGCAATAGCTCAATCAAAAGATTTTTTTGAACATAAACCTTCTGTCAAACTCATCGAGTGGTCTGATACAGCATCGAGTGCCAAAAAAATTGCACATGAAAAATTACCACATGCTGCCGCTATAGCAAGCACGTATGCAGCAGAGTTGTATGGACTAGAAATTATAGCACCTGAAATAGAAACGCATAAAAAGAATTATACCCGTTTTTTAGTTATTAGTCGCCAATGCGAAAAAAATAACCAGAATAATAAAACATCACTTTGTTTTGAAACCGGTCATCAACCCGGGGCACTGGCAGATGTGTTACAAATATTTAAACATAATTCTATAAATCTTACAAAAATACAGTCACTACCTATATTAGGTCATCCGTATTTATATGCTTTTTATGCTGATATAGAATGGAAAGAACGAAGTAATTATGACAAAGTACTTACAGAAGTACTTCAAGTTGTATCTAACTTATCTGTTCTTGGAGAATATAAACGTGATGAGCAATTCAATCACGAAATTTTAAATTAAAGATATGAATATAGCAATTATTGGTACAGGTCTTATTGGTGGTTCTATAGCTTTGGGAATACGCGGATTTCAAACACATATTATTGGGGTAGATAATAATCCTGATAACATTTCTGCAGCCCTGGAGTTAGGAATTATTGATGAAAGCTCCAATTTGGAAACAGCACTTATCAGTGCAGATTTATGTATACTTGCCATTCCGGTAGATGCTTCCCGGAAATTAATAGAATATATACTAAACACAATTTCAGAAAAAACTACTGTAGTAGATGTCGGGTCTACAAAATTGGGTATTTGTGATACCATACGCAATCATCCCAAACGTGGTAATTTCGTTGCATCTCACCCTATGGCAGGAACAGAAAACTCTGGTCCAAAAGCCGCTTTTGCTGATTTATTTACACATAAAAAAACCATTATTTGCGAATCTGAATTAAGCAGTGACACAGCATTACAGCAAGCACAATTATTGTATAAAATACTTGGGATGAAGGTGCTGTATATGTCTCCCGCGGAACACGACAAGCATATTGCCTATGTTTCTCATTTAACGCACGTTATTGCATATGCACTAAGCCTTACTGTACAAGAAATAGAGAAAGATGAAAAAGCTATTTTTGAAATGGCAGGTAGTGGTTTTGATTCGACAGTACGTATTGCCAAAAGTTCAACTGACATGTGGACACCGATTTTTGAGCAAAATGCAGATTTTTTAACCGATTCTATTGATAAGTATATTGATATTTTATCGCAATTTAAAACAAGCATTATACACAAAAATCACAATTCATTATATAATTTAATAAAAGAAGCTAATAAAATTAGAGCAGTTTTAGAAAATAAGTATTAATAGTAATAACATTCTATCATTATGGAAGTAAAATTAGAGATTGAACCAATTGAAAACTGGGGAGTTAACCCACAAAAACCACTGATAATTTCTGGTCCGTGTAGTGCAGAAACCGAAGAACAAATGCTGACAACAGCTCATGCATTAAAAGAAAGTGGCGTGCAAATTTTTAGAGCAGGAATCTGGAAACCTCGCACCCGCCCAAATACATTTGAAGGTGTTGGTAGTGTAGGCCTTAAATGGATGCAAAAGGTAAAAAAAGAAACAGGCATGCTTACGTCAACCGAAGTTGCAAATGTAAAGCACGTATATGAGGCTCTTAAAATGGGCGTTGACATATTATGGATTGGTGCACGTACATCTGCTAATCCTTTTGCGGTACAAGAAATTGCAGATGCCTTACAAGGTGTTGACATTCCGGTATTAGTAAAAAATCCGGTAAACCCCGATTTGGAATTATGGATTGGTGCTATCGAACGTATTGCCGGAGCTGGTATTACCAAAGTAGGTGCTATTCACCGAGGCTTTTCTACATCGGAAAAATCAAAATTTAGAAATCTACCGCAATGGCAAGTTGCTATAGAATTGCGACGACGAATGAAAAATTTACCAATTATTTGTGATCCAAGTCATATTGCCGGAAAATCAGAAATGGTGTTTGAAGTAGCTCAAAAAGCAATGGATTTAGGTCAAGATGGACTTATTATTGAATCGCACCCTAATCCGAAAGTTGCTTTGAGCGATGGCAGACAACAATTAACACCTGACGAGGTAAAAGAATTAATGAAAAATATAATTATTCGTCCTGAAATTTCAGATGATGAGGCTTTTTCTAAATCTCTTGAAGAATTGCGTTCGCAAATAGACTTAATTGATGATGAAATTTTAGAGTCTATTCAAAAACGTATGAATATTGTAAAAGAAATCGGTAAGCATAAAAAATCGAATAATATACGTGTATTGCAAACCGATCGGTGGGAGCATATAATTGAAACAGCTAAGCAAAAAGGTTCTTCCAAAGGATTGAGTGATGAGTTTATAGAAAAATTATTTAAAGCAGTTCATCAGGAATCTATAAATATTCAAACTGAAATCATTAATTCATAAATGATGATAGAAAAGCTCGAAATTTCAAGTTCTATTGGCAATTCTACTATTCTGGCCGGAGAAAACCTAGGCAATGTTACGAAATACATGCCCGACCAAAAAACGGCTATTATAACAGATGTGCATGTTCACGAGCTTTATGCAGATTCGTTCCCTCCTGCAGATGTAGTTATACAGTTGCAGCCGGGAGAATCTCATAAAACAATGGATTCACTTAGTCATATTTTTGATGAGTTAATAGCACATGAATTTGACCGATCCTCGTTTATTTTAGCTATTGGTGGTGGCATTGTATGTGATGTGGCTGGTTTTGCTGCATCAATATTTATGCGTGGTGTAGAATTCGGTTTTGTTTCTTCGACCTTACTGAGTCAGGTAGATGCTAGCGTGGGAGGAAAAAATGGGGTCAATTTCAGAGGTTATAAAAATATGATTGGCAACTTCAATTTACCTTCTTTTGTTATTTGTGATCCACTAATGTTAAAAACCCTACCAGATGATGAGATTTTGTGTGGTATGGGTGAAGTTATCAAACATGGTCTGATAGCATCATTACCCTTATTTGAATATATTGAGCAGCATACAGATAAGATTCATACTGATTATCCTGAAGTTTTTACCCGTTTTGTGTACGATTCGGTTGTTATCAAATCACAGGTAGTAAATGCAGATGCTCGTGAAAAGGGTGAACGAAGAAAATTGAATTTTGGCCATACATTTGGCCACGCTTTTGAGAAAACACTCAAAATACCTCATGGTATGGCTGTTGGTTTGGGCATGGTAATAGCGGCTAAAATTTCTGTTTTACGGGGATTTATATCTGAACATGAGGTTGATAGAATTGTACAGTTACTTCAAAAAATTGGTATGCGAACCGACATTAGTTTGTCACCCGAAGAATTATTTTCTGCTCTTAAACATGATAAAAAACGAGAAGGAGAAAATGTTCACTTTGTGTTACTTACCGGTATAGGATCGTCTATAGTAGAAAAAATTTCATTAACAGAATTAGAGAACATTATTTATGATTTGTATTAGTATTCCCGAAAAACACAGAGGTAAAGCTATTAGTATAGCAAATATTTCTGAAATGGCAGAAATTCGTATTGATATGGCGGGATTTTCAGCTAAAGACGTTGCATTTGTTTTTTCTAAATCAGAGTCAAACCTGATTGCAACATGCCGCCCTGAATTTGTTTCCGATAAAGAAAGAATTATTTTGCTGCAAACAGCTATAGAAAACGGTGCAGCATATGTCGATATAGAAATTGATGCCACTGATGAAGTAAAGCAGGCACTAATTCCTTTTGCTCAATCACATACATGTCAGGTTATAATATCTTATCATAACTATGAATCAACACCATCTGTTGAGGAACTTGAAGTATTAATTAAGCAAGGTTTTGATGAAAAGGCTGATATCGTAAAAATTGCAACAACTGCACAAACAGTTCAGGATAGTGCCCGATTGCTTAGTTTATATCAAACAGAGCGTCCTCTTGTAGCACTAGCTATGGGTGAAGAGGGAAAAATAACCAGAGTAGCAAATATTGCCCTTGGCAGTCCTTTTACATTTGCCTCTTTATCTTCCGAAACTATTACAGCACCGGGACAATTAACAGTAGATGAAATGAAACCCTTTTTGAAAATTTAAATACGTTTTTTATGTCTGTTTCACACACAAAATTATTTGCTGTTACGGGGCGTCCGGTTATTCATAGCAAAAGTCCGGGTATGTTTCGCTCGGTATTTACGACAGAAAAAATTGATGCCTCATATTTCAGGCTCGCCGCTAAAAATGCAGAGCAAGCTATATGTATGTACAAACATATGGGGCTTTCGGGTATGAACGTAACCGCTCCGTATAAAGAAGATATGTTGGCGTTGGTAGATGTAGTTCATGATGAAGCAGAAATAATCGGGAGTATAAATACTATTGTTACTCAGGGTGATACTCTACATGGCTATAATACCGATTATTTTGGTGTAACGCAAAGTTTTAAAGATG
Organism: Bacteroidales bacterium; assembly: GCA_046482735.1. GTDB lineage: Bacteria > Bacteroidota > Bacteroidia > Bacteroidales > UBA1715 > JAQICB01. Next base: position 11,238 of record JAWOEL010000007.1, read on the forward strand.
CAGGAATTTCAGTTGCCGGAAAAAAATGTGTAATTCTAGGTGCCGGAGGAGCCGGAAAAGCAGCTGCGTATGGCTTACAAAAAGAAGGTGCCGAATTAACCATAGTTAATCGTACACTCGAAAAAGCTAAACAGCTTGCCCAGAAATTGAATTGTGCATATGATTCGATTGAAAATCTTAATTCCCTACTTCACACACATACAATTATTGTTTCGGCACTGAGTCAGCATGTAAATCCTGTTAAAGCATCATCGTTAACTAATGCACATATAGTTTTTGATGCAAATTATACAGACTCACAATTAATTCACGATGCACGCGAACAAAATTGTACTATTGTAAGTGCAGAAGAATGGTTAGTTAACCAAGCCCAACTAGCCTATTATCATTTTTTGGGAACAATGCCAGATAAAACGTTGCTTCGTACCGGTCTTGCAAACGGGTCTGTGCACAATAAAAAACACACCATTGCAACTATTGGTTTAATGGGTTCAGGAAAAACCAGTCACGGCAAAGTTTTGGCCACCAAAATAGGCTATGACTTTAAAGATACTGATGACGAAATAGTTGCCAAAGAACAAATGTCTATATCAACAATATTTGCAAAACATGGCGAAGCATATTTCCGAACATTAGAATGTACCGAATTAGCATCGGGTTTTAATTCTGTAAACCCACATGTATTGTCGTGTGGTGGCGGCATTGTAACAGATGAAAACAACAGAAAAACATTACATAAAAACTCACTAGTAATTTGGTTATTTGCCACACCACAAGCTATAATAGCACGTACCAATATTCAAAAACGCCCTTTATTGCAAGTGGCAGATCCTGAAAAAAAACTAGAACAAATATATGCAGAACGTAAAGGTATGTACGCTCAAACTGCCGACATCGTGTTTAGTACCGAAAAAAAAATGAAAGATTTTAATACTGATATAATTATTGCAGAATTAGAGCATTTGGGTATACATAAAATATAGTGTTATGACCTTTTATCAAAATTTCAGATAACCATATCTCAATAACTAATAGTAATTATACTGTTGTTTTTCAAATACCCAATATGTAATTTAGCAATTCTCGTATGCCCAAGCACATACCAAAAAGTTCAATTACTCTAATTCCTGAATAAAGTTTTTTATGCGTGTATGTGCGTGTTCTGCAGAAAAGACTTTACATACTATTTTTCTTCCTTCTTGCCCCATTTCTGTACGTAGTTGTTCTGAATCTAACAGTTTTGCAATTGCATCTGCATATGCAAGGGTGTTTTTTTCTTCAACTAATATGCCGTTTTTGCCGTTGGTAATCAATTCTTTGTTGCTACTTATATCAAAGGCTACTAAAGGGAGTTCTTGAGTCATAGCTTCTGCCAAAACATAGCCAAAGCCTTCCCAAAATGATGGTAAAACAAATATATCTCCTTGAGATAAAAATGTGTATATATCTGTTGTAAACCCTACTAATTCAACGCAATCGGCAACATCATTTTGGTGAATTTCATCCTGCAACTTTGCGTATAGTGAACCTTCTCCTGCAATAAGAATTCGAAATGTATAATTACGTCTTTTAAGCATTGTGGCAACGCTTATTAGGCAGCTGAAATTTTTTTGGTGCTCGAGCCTGCCTGCTGATACTATAACCGGCACAGCATTCTGTATTTTCTTATATACCGGCGGAATAGTAATGCCGTTATATATAACTGATATGTTTTCTCGCGGAAATAAGTGTGCATTATTATGTAAAATTGTATTAACCGTTGCTTGTGAATTTGCAATAATACGGGTAATAATATGCGAAAAAAGAAATCTATTGTACCACGAATTTTGTATTGGTATGGCACTTCCTCTTCGGTATACAATATTTTTCACACCAGCAATTTTTGCTGCCACTCCGGCAACTTTTACATCAATAGGAAGACATAAAATAATAGTATGAACGTTCTCTTTTTTAAAAAAACGAACTAATTTTATATATTTATACAAATTAAAAAAACTCACATTAGAGAGTGAAACAGAATACACGGGCACTGATTGTATAATCCGCTTGTGCAATTCACTATTGCGTGATGCACACATCAATACAGGATAATCCTCAGCATATAAATATTCAGCTGCCTCAGCATGCCATTTCTCGCCACCACCCCAATGAACATGTGAATTGAAAAAGCATATAGTATTTGGTTTATCAGACATCTTCATGCTTGCGAACTGAGGCTATTTTTTTATCTTTCCTATTACTTCCTGTTTTCGTAATGTCGAAAGTTGCTGTGCAATATACTCGATCTGCGTCGGACTCCAACACCTTATATGAAGCCTGAATAACTTCTAATGCCTCAGCTAATGTTTCTGTTTCAATAATAGTTCCCATAGCTGTAAGTGAATAGTCACATCCAAATTCTTTAATTCGATTAATTACACGTGACACGTATACTCCCATGCCGGATTCTTTACCTAAAGGAAATATTGCAATTTCTGTAACAACTGACATTATTGTATAATTATTGCTTGATGAGTACTCATTTTATCTTCTGTAATAGTTATTGTGTATACCCCTGTTTGTAAATCTGTAACGGGTATTGTAAGAATATTGGTGTTTCTAACCTGTTTTGTATACACTTCAACACCATTCTGATTATATAACGTAACCGTACCATTTCCGGATTCTACTGTTACGGTTAGTTCTTTATTCACCGGATTTGGGTATATACGATTTTCTGTATGTGAGATATCATGATTACCGGTGATATCAGAAACTTTCACATAAAAGAATGCAGATGCCGATACTCCCGAACCTGTAGTAGCACCATCTGTTATATCAAACCGTATGTTGAAACGTCCGGTTCTTTGCTGCGGATAGGCATCAAAAGTCAGAGTATTCATATCTGCATCTATCCAAGAAGGACGCGTTGTTAAAGTATATGTTAAATCAGAATCTTCAACATCTTCCACAAAATCCTGAGCAACAGTAAAAGTAGTATCCTGCCCCAAAATTAATTCCACATCTTCGATAATTGGACCATCAGTAACAATTATCGGTTTATTATTTATTATAGTACCAGGAGTTCCATCCCATAGATAAAATAGACCCTGTGCAATTTCAGAATTAGTTAAAAATTTACCTCGCACAAAATCTTGTTCATCAGCATATGTATTAAAAACCTCACTACCTGCACCTTTCGCAAAAAACGGAACTAATTGATTTGTGTGATCTCCGGCAAAAAATGAAAAGCCCGGCATAGTCCCTGCACCATTATCTATAACTTCATGATGATTAAGTAAAATAGAATCGGTTTCAAAATCAGGATGAGCAACAAAACCTGTTTCATGATCAGCAGTAACTATAAGCAAATTATCTTCCCATCCACCGTTTTTTTCAATCCATGCAATAACGGAATCTACAGCTTCATCAAAAATTATTTGTTCTTCAATCATTCGACCTTTTTCCCTCGTATGTCCGGCTCTGTCCAATGCAGCACCTTCAAACATGGTAAAAAAACCATTTGGATTATCTTTAAGAAGATTCAACGCAGCACGGCTGGTTTGCCATAGCTTCGGCACATTTGTGTTCCAGTCATCAAAATGAACAGATTGTTTATCCGTTCCTGATCGTTCAACTTGGGGTGAGTATGCAACCTTCATAATGCCTAACATACGATTAATAGTATCATGAGTCATAAAATAATCAAAATCAGCACTATCTTCAATTAATGTCCATGGATCGCGTATACCATCACGATTACAATCTTGCACTTCTGTCCATCCGGAATTAGAAGGTGTACTAAACACTGTATTACCGGCATTTATTTCATGCCAGAAATCTTCTCCTCCCATGTCATCATAATCCGGTGATCCGGTAATCTCTGCATTTACATTGTATTCCGGATGGTCGGCACCAATTAATACATCTATTTTTGATTCTATAAGTAATTGACGGGTAATTTCACCATAGTTATTTCGTGAGATGTTATTTGCAAAAAAAGCAGCCGGTGTGGCATCAAAAATTGATTTGGTTGATACTATACCAACCGATTTGCCTAATGCTTTACTATGCCGTGCAATTGTATTAACAGCATTTCCATCTTTATCAACACCCATACAATAATAATACGTTTTGGTACCCGAGGCTATAGCTGTTCCCGAAGCTGCTGAGCAGGTTGCATTATTCCTGCCCCATAAATAATGTTTATCGGTCCAAGCCAAACGGGATTCATATGAATTGTTCCAATGCTGAACTTTTTCAGTTGCTTCGTTTGTTGCAAGAGGATACGTACTCATACTCAAAGCTACAGGAAAGTTCTGATATGCTTGTTTTTCACCTGTAAAATATTCGCCTAATTTCATTTGATTGAACCCCATACCATCATTTATCATAAGAATAATATTTTTGGGCTTTGCAATTGATTCATCAGGTAAAGGTAATAAACGAAAACAAGCCTGTCCGATTTCTGAATTATTAATAACAGGTCCATACACAAAATCCTCCTGATCAGTGAAATGAGAAAACACTGTATCTCCCATTCCTTTCGCAAAAAAAGGCGTTGCAAAGCGGGTTGGTGTGCTTGTTTGAAAGTTAATATTTGGTATAGAGCTCGTTTCAGGATCTTCTACATGTATCGTTTCAGTATAATATTCAGGACCGCTTTGCTCAGGATCAAAATCATCACCGGTAATAAATCCAGTTTCGTATGTTCCGGTCACAACTAAAACTGTTTCGTCCCATGAACTATTAGCCTCTACCCAATTAATAATTGTTTCTATTGTAAGATATGCTGATTGAAGAGCGAAGAATGTTTTGTCTGAAGAATTGAGTCGTGAAGCATAATCAACAGCTCCGGTTTCTACTACAACAGAAAACCCATGTTCATTTTCTGCAAGATGATCTAATCCTAATTCAGTTAATTGCCAAAATTCGGGTGCTACTGATATAACATCTTCAGAGGTTTTAAAATTAATAGCATCAAATGTTGGGGGAACATACAGTAATCTATTGCAAGCGGAATCTTGTGCCTCCGCAAATAATTCGAGCAACGACCATGGATTTTCTGCATCTATATTAGGAGCATAATCGCTCTCGCCATTTTTCAGTGCTGTCCAATATGATTCCGGAAAATATGAAAAATTTGGGTGTGTTACTTCTTGTCTATCGTTATTGAAATATGGATTACCTGCACCTATCATCACATCAAGATTTGACTGTAATAACTGAGTAAGCACTGCAAGTGTGTCTTCGTTAGATGGTACGTGTGCCGCAAATGAAGCAGCTCCGCAGTGCGATAAGGGCAAGTCTGTTATTATACCCGTTGACTTATGTAATGTATGAGCACGTTCTAATATAGTTTCTAAAGCAGTACTATCAATATCTACCCCAACGGTTTTATGTCCGGATTTAACACCTGTTGCAATAGCTGTAGATGCAGAAGAAGGGTCTGTTGTAAAGTCAGAAACATATGCAGTGTCAGACCATATCCGACTAGTATGATAATCTCCGGTAAAATACTGTACATCTTTGTCTTCTGTTATTACATGTGAATACGCCGGATAAGTTGTTACTCCATATTGTGTTGTAAATGTATCCCAAACATCTTTTTCCGGATTTTGATAATTAAGCAGCTTCGCATGATTAAATCCCATACCAGGTATTGAAACTATAATAACATTTTTCGGTTGTGTTTGCGAAAATAAACTTATATGAATAATTGCGAATAATAAAATAAGTACTGTTTTTTTCATAAAAAGATTATATTAAATGATTCCTGAAATTTAGTATAGCAAAATATACTAATATAACATAACACACAAAAATACAAAAATATTTATAGTAACCTGCATTCAATATTTTTTTTTAAACAGAAAAAATTAATTCAAAATCAGTTTTTTACCATGTTGTGACTATATATTTTACACATATTTCTAGTGAGAACAACTTAAATCACCTACAGTGTAGACTATATACATTTTTCGCACAAACATATGCGAACAATTAATAATACAGATTGTTTATACATACTGCACCAATAGACATACTAAAATCACACTGTTTTTTCATCCTATTCTTTTGGCCGGCAATGATTGCAACTGTAGTTGAGCTGCAATATCATGTAAAAAGGTAAACGCTTTATTTTTATCAACAAAGGGCTTTATTAAAACCGGCGGACACTTTGTGTCAAAACTAATTATATATACATCAAAATGTTTTGATTGCGTTTTTTTCCATGTAGTTTCTAAATAGCCAAATTTTCTTTGTTTTGCTCTTCCTATTGTATACAATATTTGAACATATTGATATGTATCTAATGAATATGTTTCGGTTGTTTTTTTGAAAAAATAATCAGTGACTATTGTGAGAGAATTATGTTTTGGATTGTGTGTAATGCTCACTTTTGAAAAAAAGCCAACATAGCCAATTATAAAAATAAGAATAGAAATAAAGATACCACTATAATTTTGCAAACCAAAATTTATAAGTGCTACAAATATTGCTATACACACAATAATGCCTCCAATACCTGGATATAAACCGTTTGCATTTGTATATTTTATCACTAATTTCATATGTGTATTTGATTTTGTAAAGATATAAAAATTGTAGAAATGCACGGCCGTGCGTTTCTACAATTAACCATTGTATATAATTTGTACTTTTCTTTTTTTTAATTTCCATTTCTCTTTGATATCCTTCTTTTCGTGTATTATATTCTTCTGTATAAACTAATTTCCAAGGTATTCCTTTTTTGGTATATGTTGAATGTCCCCGATTATGTCGGTCTATTCTTTGAGTAACATCATAGCTGCTCCCAACATAATATTTACAGAGACTTTCACTATATAAAATATATACATAATACATATTGAAAAAAATTTGGCGTTGCTTTATAAAAAAAGGAAGCCAATTTCTCGACTTCCCTTTTGCTCCTCAGCCTGGACTCGAACCAGGGACCCTCCCGATATACATCGGGATGCTCTAACCAACAGAACTTTCGATTAATTTTGTTCTTATTTACAAAGGTGTCAAAGAAATTATATAAAAAAAGGAAGTCAATATCTCGACTTCCCTTCTGGCTCCTCAGCCTGGACTCGAACCAGGGACCCTC
>JAWOEL010000115.1:0-16621 GCA_046482735.1 Bacteroidales bacterium
GTTGAAGTCTCTGTTCGAGTGTTTTATACCGTATAATCCGGGGTTTATTTCAGTCATATATTTTGTCTATTTTTTTTGAAAATTTCATTTCGTAAAGGTACAAATTTAAATGGAACTTTGTCTTTAGTTCGTATTGTGCCCAACGTTTCACTTATAAGTTTAGCTGTGGTTTGCGTGGCAGTTTCCAGTCCGCATACGTACAAAATTGAAGCGGGCTGAAAGGCTGAAATTAAGCACTGAACCCACAGTTAAATTTATAAAATGTTAGCGCCTGGTGTTAAATTTTTCAATCTATTGTTGCATTAAATATCCTTTTTCTGTTAATCTATATTTTTGTTTACTACTATTTGGTTTTTCAGGGATGGTCAACTCAATTAATCCATTATCTAAAGCTGGTTGAAGGTAATTTTTCCTAAAATTCTCTCTATTTGCTAAGTTTAGTTTATCCTGCAAATCTTGGCGTGTATGTTCTCCTGTAAATACCTTTAATAAATCTTCAACTTGCGTGGTGACTTGCATGGTGACTTGCATGGTAGCTTGCGTGGTATTCTTTTCGGAGGCAGGAAATATCATTCGCAAATAATTTTCAGAAAATTTGAAGCTATCTTTGCTGTAAGCTTGCAAGATTCGAGGTACCCCAGAACCTAATTGTTCGACCATTCCTAAATCTTTATAAACCCTCATCAATTCTTTGTTGCGGGGCAACGACAATCCTTCAAAAAAGTCCTCTTTTGTCATCCCTTCAAATAAACCACCGTAGCTTGTAATTTCAAATCTGTCAGAAAATATTTCAAATTTTGGAGGTATTTCACGCGTGTAGTCATTATGGATAATTGCATTTATTATTGCTTCTCTTAATGCGATTGCATCCCAAATTCTTTTGTCAATTCGCTCTTTTGAAGTAATTTTTGAAAAAGTTTTATTTTCAAGTTCAAGTTTGTCAAGCACTCTTTTTGTTGCTTTTATTAATGAACAATAACCATATTCATTATTTTCAACTAAATCAATTCTATCTGTACCTGAATATTTAGCAACTTTTATTGATGTCCCATTTTCATCAGCCAACAAATATGCTACATAGTTTAAACTTTCATTATCAGTTAATAATTCAAGGTTTTGTTTAAAATGCTTGGTTAAAGTAAGTCCTTTCTCTTCGTAGTAAATTTTTAATTGCTCGAAAGATAAATCTTGGCGGTGCGACCGTATTTTTCCAAGAGAATTTCGGGTGCGTGATGCAAACAATTTTTCAATCATTGCTTGTGGCATTGGTTCGGCAGCTGTTCCAGTTCGGATGAAACATCCTTTTTCAGTCATGCCGAATTTCTTTTTGAAGTATGGTTTTTCGGTTCCACTAGCAACAATTATTTTGATGAGTTCTCTGCCCTCTTTGTTTTCTGCAACAACATCAAATAAACCCATCGCTGATGGTGAAATGTTGTTTTTAATGCGGTCTTTTATTTTAAGCATATCACCATCAATATCAGAGACACCCAATATTTCTCCTTGCTTATCAATACCAATATAAATTAATCCACCTTCATGATAATTGAGAAAGGCAATTATTTCCTTTTCGATATCAACATCTGGATTGAGTTCTCTTTTATATTCTATGCGATTGGTCTCTGGCATATGGCTTATTGAGTTTTATTTTTCTTCAAATATCAAAAGTAATAAATAAGTTTGTTGCAATGGCATTAAAAAGCTCTTCCTAAAAATATTGTTGTCTATTCTACCTAAATGTAGAATCGTTGTTTTATATCGGGATGTACTTTTTGTGCTTTAACTTTTTTCTTAGTCTGGGTGGAGTATGTTTTAACTTGCTGTATATCATTCACACTTGGCACTAACTCATTTATATGTATTAAAAAATCATACTTATACGCCATAAAAATGATTGCTATGTATGATTATATATTGTTTTATATTTCTTCAAATATAGTTTTTATTTATACATCATCAAAGGGAGATTTAATTTTTTGTATGTTCTTTTTGCTCACATGTGTATAAATTTCTGTTGTGGTAGAACTTTTATTGCAGATATTTCTTGTATTCATAATACTTTGATTTTATTAACCTGACAAATATCAGCCTCCCTCCAAAAACCTCCCGCCACTTCTCTATTTTCAATAAAAGTACAACTTTTCCCGAATACAAAGAAAAAATTGGGAAACTTTTACTGTGAGGTCTTAAATAAAATTAACCCTACCTATTGAAAACCCATAGATTTAGTTCAACCGGGAATTCATGCCGGGCATTGCATGCCGCTTGAATTCCTAGTTATTAGGCACTGTTATTTATTTGTTTTTATATACAGTTTTAGTATTTGATTACCTACTAAATTTGAAACAGTTGAATTAATAGATTCTTCTAAACTTAGATTAAAATTTTGGTAATACTCTATTTTGACATGTTGACCATTTTTACAAATAGCTCCACCTTTAATGCAAGAGTTATTGTATCCGTCAATTGCTAAATAGTCCGAATAAGAAAAATGTACGCTATCAACTGAAAAGGATTCTCTAGACCCATGTCCCTCAATTTTCATAGGGGTGTAATTTGAAACTACACCTTCAACTGTTTTAAATTGTTTGTTTTGGTAAAGTTCTTCTAATTTATTGTAAGAACTATAATGCCCACCATGTACCGTAACATTCCAAAAAATGGAGAAAACAGAAAATATTGAAAAGAAAACAATTTTTAGTACCCGTTTTTCTTTTCCTTTAAAAATAGAGTAAAGTAGACCAATTATTCCAACGATTGTAAAAACATAACTGCCGTTTCCAAATGTATTCCCTGTTTCAAAAAAATTATAAACTAAGCTGTATTCTTCCATTTTTTTTCTCTATGTTTTTTTAATTGAAGGCATTGTTATTTGATTGATAAAGTATCTTTTACTCTTTTCCCATCTTTATAATATTTTTCAACATCTCTTCTAACCTTACCAGTTATACCCGTTGCTTTAAATATACTTATTTTTTTATACATTTTTTTGCCATTACCATCATATCCTTTCATAAATGTAGAGTTTCTTACATAGCCATCTGACATGCCTGCAGGAATCGATTTTCTTATTGTCTTTGCTTTTTTATGTTTTTCATTAGGCAAGTAAAAGATTGTCTTTTTGCAATAACCGAGATGAGGGAACCTGTTGTAACCAAGGTAAACGTATTCCTTTTTAATTTCTATAGCATTACACCTTGTATACACATCATTTGAATCACATTGTATATTAATAGTATCAATACTTTTAGAGTATCTAATAGCTAATAACGGCATCCGAGATGTACAGCTTGATAATTGTAAAGTAATAAAAACTATTAATATTAGATATTTATACATTTTAGTAGTGATATTATAGTCCGTCTCAAAACCTCCCACCATCTCCTCTATTTTCAATAAAAGTACAACTTTTACCGGATACAGAGAAAAAATTTATGAAAGTTTTACTATGAGGTCTTGAATTGAATATGAAAGAAGAATGGGGAAATTGGTGATTTGCTTATAAGATATAGTAATTCATTCATTTTACCCCCTCCACTCACATTTTTTTGACATAATGCCTTTTGGAGTTTAATAACGTGAGTTCGACGTAATTTTTCAAGTTCAGATTGATGTAAAATGTTGAAGATTAAGGCAAATCTATGAATCTTATCGGGATAAGATGAAGAGATGTAACGCAAATATTCAATATTTTACACAAAGCAATCTTCTTCTTAAAAATAATTCGATTTGTCCCGATAATACTCATTATTTTTAATCGAATCTTACTATTTCTAAGCGTTCTGAACTCAAAAATTATATCGAACTCACGTTAATACAAATCTCTCTTTCTTTGGTATTCTAAAAAAAACACATATTTTATCATTTTACCGAAAAAAAATAATAGCATGTAACATTATTTATAGTACATTTATCATGTAATAATAACACGTTTTGCAATAACATTCAATTAAAATAAACATATGAAAAATATCAAAACTTACCCGGGGGCACCGTATCCGCTCGGTGCTACATCAAATGAACATGGAGTAAATTTTGCTTTGTATTCTGAAAATGCGTCGGGAGTTGAACTATGCTTGTTTGACAAAGACAAGCCCAATAAAGAAATACAAAGAATCCCGGTAAAGGAGCGCACCCATGATGTATGGCATGTGTACATACCCGATATAAAACCGGGACAACTGTATGGGTACCGGGTATATGGACCATATGAGCCGGAAAATGGACATCGATTTAATCCAAATAAATTATTAATTGACCCGTATGCCAAAGCCATTTCGGGTACAATTAACTGGGACGATTCTCTGTTTGGATACCAAATAGGACACGAAGATGAAGATACATCATTTAGTGATTCAGACAGTGCTCCTTTTATGCCAAAATCGGTAGTGATAGGTGATAATTTTGACTGGGAAGGTGATACGCTTTTAAAAATACCGTACCATAAAACGATTATTTACGAGACTCACGTTAAAGGATTTACGAAACTCAATCCGAATATACCCGAAGATTTGCGTGGAACATATGCCGGAATAGCACATCCGGCATCAATAGAGTACCTTACAAAGCTCGGAATTACTGCTATTGAACTTATGCCAATACATCATTTTATTACCGACCGGCATTTAGAGGATAACGGGCTGACTAATTACTGGGGCTACAATAGTCTTGGTTTTTTTGCTCCCGATGTGCGATTTGCCAGCAAGGGTACGCATGGCGAACAGGTTACCGAGTTTAAAGATATGGTTAAAGCACTCCACAAAGCTGGTATAGAAGTAATTCTGGATGTAGTGTATAACCACACAGGCGAAGGGAACCATATGGGGCCTACCCTTTCTTTTAAAGGTATTGATAATCTTGGCTATTACCGGGTAACAGAAAACAAACGGTACTACATGGATTACACAGGCACCGGAAACACTTTAAATGCCTCGCTTCGCAGTGCATTGCGAATAATAATGGACAGCCTGAGGTACTGGATACAAGAAATGCACATTGATGGGTTCAGGTTTGATGTAGCTTCTGCACTTGCCCGGGAACTACACGACGTAAACATGCTGGGCACTTTCTTTGATATTATATATCAGGATCCGCTTATTTCCCAATCGAAACTTATAGCCGAACCATGGGATGTTGGTGAAGGTGGATATCAGGTAGGGAAATTCCCTCCCGGATGGGCTGAATGGAACGGTAAGTACCGCGACTGTATGCGTGATTTTTGGCGGGGGGCAGAAAGCACTCTGCCTGAGTTTGCTACTCGGTTCACCGGAAGCTCCGATTTGTATCTCGACAATTACCGCAGACCGGTTGCGAGCATCAATTTCATAACGGTGCATGATGGCTTTACGCTGAACGATATGGTATCGTACAACGAAAAACACAACGAGGCAAACAAAGAAGACAGTCTGGACGGGATAAACGACAACCGTTCATACAACTACGGAGCTGAGGGGGCAACTAACGATTCAATGATATTGGAATGGCGGAAAAGACAAAAACGTAACTTCCTTACCACTCTATTATTTTCTCAGGGTGTACCCATGTTGCTTTCGGGTGATGAAATATCAAGAACACAAAACGGAAATAACAATGCATATTGCCAGGACAATGAAATTTCGTGGACAAATTGGGAACATGCCGACAATGAATTATTAGAATTCACACAGAAACTCATTCATTTTAGAAGGAAGCATCCTATTTTTTGTAGACGAAAATGGTTTAAGGGAGAAGTTTTAGCAGAAGGAGAAGTAAAAGACATTGCATGGTTTTTACCGGATGGTAATGAAATGGAAGATGAACATTGGGAACATGATTTTGCACAATCTTTAGCCGTTTTTTTAAATGGTCATGGTATTCGTTCGAAAAATGAAAAAGGTGAAAAAATTCATGATGACAGTTTTTACATCATGTTTAACGCTTCTCAAGTGCCGATTGATTTCACACTGCCTCCCGAAAAATACGGAACCAATTGGAAACGTGTGCTCGATACAAGTAAAAATCTGATAAATGAGGATTTAGATAATTCGGAAGTAAAAAACACAATTACAGTTGAGGGCCGTTCGGTGGTTGTGCTTCAGCATCCGCTTGCGGAATAACAAAACCAAGAAAATGGAAACATACAGTAATAGCAGAAGCTTAGGCGTTACATTCAACTCTGGCAATGGCATGGCTCAGGTAATGGTGTGGGCACCCGAAAAATCGAGTGTCAAAATTGAAATCCCTGCCAAGCAATTGGTTTTACCTCTGAATAAAGGCGAACGGGGGTACTGGATGCTCAATACTCAAAAAATAGCTCCGGGAGATCAATACCGTTTTATTCTCAATGACACGGAACAGCTCCCCGATCCGGCATCAATTAAACAACCTGATGGGGTGCACGGACTTTCCGAAGCGGGTGATCTTTCTCGGTACGAGTGGCATGACTCATCTTGGATTAATCACCATTTGGCAGATTACATTATATACGAGCTGCATACCGGTACATTTACAGAGGAGGGAACTCTCTCGGCAATTATTGATACGCTCCCTTATCTTAGTTCACTGGGAATTACTGCAATTGAAATAATGCCCGTGGCTCAATTTCCGGGTTCGCGAAACTGGGGATACGACGGGGTGCTTCCGTTTGCGGTGCAAAATTCGTACGGTGCACACACTGCCCTTCAACAATTGGTTGATGCATGCCATCAGCACAATATTGCTGTTATTCTGGATGTGGTGTATAATCATCTGGGGCCTGAAGGAAACATTCTAGGGATGTTTGGCCCGTATTTTACCGACACATATCAAACACCGTGGGGGCAGGCTATAAATTTTGACGACTCCGGCTGCGACGAGGTGCGGAGGTATTTTATTGAAAACGCACTAATGTGGCTACGCGATTTTCACATTGATGGGCTAAGGCTTGATGCAGTGCATGCAATTAAAGATTTAGGCGCCAAGCATTTTCTTGCCGAACTGGCAGATTGCGTATCGGCACTTGAAAAAACCACGGAGCGTTCATATTACCTCATAGCAGAATGTGACCTCAACGACCCAAAATATATACAAAGCACACGCACCTGTGGCTATGGCATGCATGCACAATGGATTGACGAATTTCACCATGCACTTCGGGTTACTGCCGGTGAGCCGGCTACGGGCTATTATTCCGATTTTAAAGGATTGCCGCATCTGTCGAAATCGTACCGCGATGCTTATGTGTACGATGGGCTTTACTCCGAGCACCGAAGCAGAACATTTGGCGCACCTGCGTCTCACCTGCCATCTGAAAAATTTGTGGTGTTTTCGCAAAATCACGACCAGGTGGGCAACAGGATGAAAGGCGAGCGTACGAGCCACCTGCTCAGCTTTGAAATGCAAAAACTTCTTGCCGGAGCAGTGTTGGTAAGCCCATACATTCCAATGCTGTTCATGGGCGAAGAATTGAGTGCTGCCAGCCCGTTCCTTTATTTTGTGAGCCATACCGATACGGCACTGATTGAGGCGGTGAGAAAAGGAAGAAAGGCTGAATTTAAAGATTTTCATTCCGATGGTGAAGCACCCGACCCGCAAAGTGAGGAAACCTTCCTTGCATCGAAAATACCGTGGGCCGATGCAGATAAACAGCCACACTCAACTTTGGTAAAATATTATAAAAGCCTTATTAGTTTTCGAAAAAAATACCGCACTTTTTTAACTCGCGACACAGAGAATTTTAATGTATCACATTACGAGTCTGAAAAAATAATTTGTTTACGTTACACAAAAGGCGAAGCCGTGCTGCTGTGTATTCTAAATTTCTCGCCTACACCTCAGCCACTTGCCGAGTATGCCGGAGAAACAGACGTGCACATGCTGTTTAATTCTGCCGACCCTGCATGGAACGGAAAACATCCTGTGCCGGCAGAATGCAATAATGCAAGCACAATACGCATACCTCCCGAATCCTTAACAATTTATTCATTTTAGCATGTACAATCCTATTAGCACTTACCGCTTACAATTCCACAAACAATTTCGGTTTGAAGATGCCGACAAACTGGTGGCATACCTTCACAAACTTGGAATTGGAACTATATATGCATCGCCAATTCTCGAAGCCGTTGAGGGCAGTGCCCACGGATACGATGGCATTAATCCGAATGCTATAAACCCTAAAATAGGAACCCGTGCAGAGCTGGAGCACTTATGCGAGAAATTGAAAAAAAACCAGATAGGATGGCTACAAGATATTGTACCCAATCATTTGGCCTACGACACCAGCAACCCATGGCTTGCAGACGTGTTGGAAAAGGGCAGGCAATCGCCATTTGCCGAATATTTCGACATTAGGTGGTCCGACAACGAACCCTTAATGGTACCATTCCTCGGTACCGATTTGGATACTGCACTTGCAGACGGGATTATAACCATTGTTTGTAAACAGGGGCAGTTATTCGTTTCGGTCTACAATCAGAATTACCCTGTCAACCCTGCTCTATACCACAACATATTACAGGACAATTCTGCCAATATTCATCCCAAACTGCAAAAACTACTTGCCGACATTCATGAATGTGCCGGCGGAAAAATCACTCCCCAATTATGGGAATCGTACACACAAAAACTTTCCGTAATTTCTTCTGAATCAGAAATACAAGACTATATAAAGTCCCGTTTAGAAAAGATAAACACTACGCCCCATTTACTGCGCAAAATCCTGCACGAACAAACCTATGAGTTATGCTACTGGCAGCATACGCACGAAAAAATAAATTATCGCCGCTTCTTTACGGTAAACGGTTTGATGTGCCTCAACATTCACATAAAAAAAGTGTTTGATGCGTATCACCGCACAATTATGGAATTGATAAAAAAAGATATTTTTCAAGGATTGCGCATCGACCATGTTGATGGCTTATATGACCCTACAGAATATTTAGAAAGACTGAGAGAGACTGCCGGAAAAGAATCCTATGTAATTGTAGAAAAGATTCTGGAGCACACTGAAAAAATTCCAGACAACTGGCCTGTTCAGGGAGAAAGCGGATATGCCTTTTTAGCAACGGTAAATAATGTGCTCACCAACAGCCGGAGCAAAAAAGAGTTTACCGAATTTTATTACACCCGCATAAGCAACGAAAAAGCACCTGTTGCCGAGCAGATAAAATCAAAAAAAGAATTTATCCTCTACAAACGAATGGCAGGTGAACTGGAAAACCTGCTCACAGATTTGAAGCATGCCATTAAAACATTGCACAGAGATGTTTCTATTGATTCAGACTCTATGAAAAAAGCAATTGGAGATTTTTTAATACAATTTCCGGTGTACCGCTTTTATGGCAGAAAAATGCCTCTTCCGGCAGAAGAAGCATCTGCTATTTCAGATATATTCGATTCCATGCCTCAGCCTCGGGAAGAATCTCACGATGCAACTCTTATGTTAAAACAATTGCTTCTTGAAGAAACGCAAGGCAACAACCACACATTCAACGAGCGAATGCTCCATTTCTACCGCAGGGTGATGCAGATAACCGGCCCCTTGATGGCCAAAGGTGTTGAAGACACGTTAATGTATAGTTACAACCGATTTGTAGGGCACAACGAAGTGGGCGATTCATTAGAAGTATATGGTATAGATGCGGATGAGTGGCACAATAAAATGCGAGAACGAATGGCTCTGCACCCTCTTACGATGAATACCACATCTACTCACGATACTAAAAGAGGGGAAGATGTAAGAGCCCGGTTAAATGTAATTTCCGACATACCCAAGCTGTGGTTTGAGCAGGTGGAAAAATTCCAGGACATGAACCATCATCTAAAAACAAACAATAGTCCCGATTTGAACGACGAATACTTCATTTACTTCACCTTGTTTGGCATGTACCCAATGCCCGGACAGCCGGATGAAGATGTGGCTGAACGCATTCAAAACTATATACCGAAAGCACTCAGAGAGGCAAAAACACATACAAACTGGACAGACAACGATGAAACATATGAAAAAAATGTAACAAATTTTGCCTGTTCGCTGCTTGATAAGAGCAAACCATTTTGGAAAGCATTTACAAGCTTACATGCTACAATTTCGGATTTTGGTATTATCAATTCTATTTCACAGCTCATTCTTAAATGCACAAGCCCGGGGCTGCCCGACATATATCAGGGAACAGAATTATGGGATTTGACCTTGGTTGATCCGGACAATCGCAGACCGGTAAATTATGATGCACGAATACAATTGCTTGATGAAATATCTGCCCTACAAAAAGATAAAGCCCGCACACTTAAAAACGTGCTGTGGGAAAATCGATATACTGGCACTATCAAACTATGGCTTACGCAGCTCCTACTCTCGTACCGGAAGGCACAACCGGATGTATTCCTGCATGGTGATTATATTGCACTCGAAACAACCGGAACATACAAAAACAATGTGCTTGCCTATGCACGAAAACATAAAGGCACGTGGCTATTGGTGCTGGTTCCCCTGCACATGCCCGATGTCTGCTCGGGTAATAAAAAAACAATCAGAACATGCAACTGGAAAGACACAGCTGTTATAATCCCTCCGCACGCTCCGAAGCAATGGAACGATTTAACAGATACAACACATACTGTGAATGCAACTATTCTCTCTGACAATAAATCATCCATTGCCGTAGAGAAACTCTTCCAGGACTTGCCAATGGCTATAATGGAAGGGAGAAAAAAAGAAACCGGCAGAAAAGCTGGCATACTCATGCACATAAGCTCACTGCCCGGAAAATTTGGAACCGGAGATATGGGACCCGAAGCGTATTCCTTTGCCAATTTTCTGTGCAACAGCGGCCAGAAGTACTGGCAGGTACTCCCCCTCAATCCTACTGATGAAAAAAACGGGTACTCACCATACGGGTCAACATCAGCAATGGCTGGCAACATATTGCTCATAAGTCCCGAAAAGCTGGTAGAGCACGGGCTGCTGCCGGCAGATGAAATAAAAAACACTCACATTGGCAATGAAGGCAAAGCCTGTTTTACCGAAGCTCATGAACTGAAAAATCGTATACTTTCAATTACATGGAACCGCTTCCAAAGACACGAATGCCCGGACCATACACAGAGCTTCAATGACTTTTGCACAAGAGAATCGTACTGGCTCGATGATTATAGCATGTACGTAGTGCTGAAAGATCTGCACAAAGGACTTCCGTGGCACAAATGGTCTCCTGAATACAAAAAAAGGAAAAAGAACGCACTGGATGCACTGCGAAACGATTATGCCGACAGCCTCAGCAAAGTAAAGTGGTTTCAGTATATATTTTCTATGCAGTGGCAAGAATTACGAAATTACTGCAAGCAACACGATATTGAACTATTTGGCGATATGCCGATTTATATGAGCCAAGATTCGGTAGATGTATGGACACACCCGCACATTTTCAATATTGATAAAGAAGGAGCACCAAGAACCGTAGCAGGTGTTCCACCAGACTATTTCAATGAAGATGGTCAACTGTGGGGTATGCCGGTATTTAACTGGGAGGCTCTGAAAAAAACAGGTTATGCATGGTGGAAGAACCGCATACGGAAAAATTTGGAATTGTTCGATCTCATTCGCCTCGACCATTTTAGAGCCTTCTCTGCATATTGGTCGGTACCGGCACACCACACAACAGCCAAAAACGGCACATGGATGCCGGGGCCGGGTATGGATTTATTTGATGCTCTGAAAAAAGAATTTGGCACACTGCCCTTTGTAGCAGAAGATTTGGGCGATATCGACGAACAGGTACATGCACTGCGGCACAAAACTGGCATGCCGGGAATGAAAGTGCTGCAATTTGCCTTTGGCGACTCTATGCCATTGAGCGAAAATATTCCGCACAATTTCACCCGCGATTCATTTGTATATACCGGCACACATGATAATAATACCACTGCCGGATGGTACGGGAAAGAAACTTCGGTAGCCGACCGTGAAAGATTAACGAAATACAGCGGTCGCACTGTAAATGCACAAAACGTGCATAGCGTACTAATACAATTGGCATATGCATCAGTCTCTGAAACGGCAATAATACCCATGCAGGATGCACTCGGTCTGGGCGAAGACGCTGTAATGAATATTCCGGGGTGTAGTAAAGGCAACTGGACATGGAGGATAAAAAGGGGCATAACAGATAGTGAGATTTCTGCATATCTGTATGGCATGGCACAAACCTATGGCAGAGTATAACAGACAATCAGCCCCGCCAAAAACCTCCCACCATTTCCTATTTCACAATAAAAGTACAACTTTTCCCGGATACAGAGAAAAAATTACGAAACTTTTAATGTGTGTAAATTGAATAACCCCTGCCTATTGAAAACCTATAGATATAGTTCAACCGAGAATTCACGCTGGGCATTGCATGCAGGCTTGAATTCCTAATTATTGGCAACAGTATTTATTTTATTGTTAATAATACTTGGTTTTCTAATATTGTATTATCAGGCTTTTCAAAAGGCATAGACAATGTCGGATTATAAAACAAAACATTGTCCCCTTTTTCAAGAGTTTCGAAAACCTCTTTTATTTCTTGAGTGATAAGCTGTCCTTTAACTTGATTAAACTTATATGTAGAGTCTTTGGTTATGATGCAACAGTTATAAGAAATCATTTTGTTACTAGGATTAAAATCTTCAAATGGTTCGCCTAATCTCATATCAATTTTTCCGCAAGCTTTTAGACGTGAAGCATTAATAAAACCAGATTTCTGTCCTAAAATAGACATCTCAAACCATGGTAATTTTTTAACTTTAAAATAAAATTTATCCAAAAATATTTTGTGTGTGCTGTCTTTGTAATATATATCAAAAGTAACTTGACCAGCTTCTTTAGTTGTATAGGCAAGTGTGTTATAACTCCACTTTATTTCTCCTGAAGAAGGCTCTATTAGTATATTTTTAGAGTTAATATTTTCAACGGATATTTCAAATGGATTTTCAGGTCCAGCATAGAAAATATTATTCTTTAGAACAGATATTGTTACTTTGTTGTTTTTAGGTGAAATTTGTTTTGTCTGTTTACTAGAATCTTTTTTTAAAGAATCGCTAGCTGTATTTAATTTCATTTGAATAATAGTGTCATTATACTGAGTGTAATTAAACTTTTTTGCATCTTCTTTTACACCTTTAGCAAACCTTGACATATCATTCATAAACCAACCAAACCCAAAGAGTAAAGTTGCTAATGTTAAAATGCTTAATATTTTAAGAGTAGGTTTCATATTCCAACTAACGGTAAAATTAATCGTCTAATTATCAATAATTTATATTTTACGTCAACTTTTTAAATTTTCGTATCACCCTTTTTTACCGTTTGCCCAAAAACTCATCCGAAGTATAATCGGTAGGGGGATTGCTGGCAACGGCAGTCCCTCCAAAAACCTCCCGCCACTCCTCTATTTCACAATAAAAGTACAACTTTTCCCGGATACAGAGAAAAAAACATCACTAGATAATTTAAACCGTTTTTGCATTAATTTTTTTCAACACCCCTACCAAAATCATACACACGATAAGTGAAATACCTGCAATAACAAAAGATTGATTATAATTTCCCGATGATGCATATAACGATTGCGACATTCTGCTAAATATAGAACCTCCCAATCCCCATGCTGACATGAGGATACCGAAATTTACTCCGAAATTTTTCATTCCCCAAAAGCTTTTTGTAAAAGAAGGAAATAACGAAAGATTGGTACCATAATTAAAACCTATAAAAGTTGCAATTAAAACAATAACCAAAGCAGAAGGATTTGCCCCTATAACCGGAATTGAAAGAAACATAAGTGATGCCTGAAACACAAGAATAATAAACAATGTTGTTATTTTACCAATCTTATCGCTCATAATTCCCGCAACAATTCGTCCGGATGCATTACCAACAGCCATTATTGCAACAGCAATAAAAGCCATATCACCCATACTTTCTTTCGCCATACCGGAAATACCACCAATAATCATCAGTCCGGCTCCGGCACCGATAAAAAATATAATCCATAACAGATAAAACTGAGGTGTTTTTAAAATCTGCGAAGCGGTTAAGTCCTTTTCGGTTATTATTGGTGCTGTACCTGCTGTTTCTTTCTTACTTTCTTGTGGCACATAACCTTTTGGGGGATTTACGAGAAACAATGCAGCTCCACACACAATAACAATAAATATAATACCAAATAAAAGCATTGCGTGTTGCAAACCAAAACTATTCACAAAATACGTAGCTAAAGGGGCTATATACACCGGTGCTAAACCAAATCCTGACACCACAAGTCCGGCAATTAAACCTGTTTTTTTCGAAGAAAACCATTTAAGAGCGGGAGGTGTTGCCGATGAATAGCCAAACCCGATACCTGTTCCGGTTAACAAACCAAAACCGAGTAACCATACATAATAATTGGTAGTTAATGAAATAAGAATAAAACCGGCACCAACTAATAATCCTCCAATAAGTGCGGTTACACGCGGACCTTTTTTATCTTGTAGTTTTCCGGCAAAAATCATGGAAAAGGCAAAGGCTAAAATACATAATGCATATGGATCATTGAGTGATGCTGTATCCCAATCAAATGCACCTTCACCACCTGTTTGAATAGAATCTAAAATACTGTCTTTAAAAATACTCCAGGTATACAGTATACCTAATGCTAAATTAATTGTTAAGCCTGCCATGGCAACAATCCATCCTTTGTTTTGTACCGTTTCTGTTGTCATTGTTACTTGTATTATTATATAGGTTAAAAATTATCTCTAAATCGAGTTTGAAACGGCAAAAATAAAACTATTTATGGTTGAATTACTATAAATTGCAAGTTTTCGATTCACATTCAAGTAAATTTAAAAAAAAGAAATACTAAACGATAATCATTTCATGTGTAGAGAAGTGGGGTTTTGCGATGGGTTATGCACAAAAAAAATGTGGATACAGACATTATCTCTATCCACATTTCCCTTTTGTAACTAGTGCTTGCAAGAAAACTACTTTTTTCTGTGTTTCTGATGCGAAACCTTCAAAGACGAGGCTTTCGAAATCTTGAAAATCAATAAGTTTACGTCTGTAAATGTTTGTTTTCAAGATGAGAATAACGATGTATTTGGAGTTTTCGCGCAGAAACTAACTAACAAATTCTAACGCAATCCCATCAACCACATTAATGAATTTCAATCGCACGAGCAGGTTTCGGTTTCAATTCTTCACGTTTTGGCACCTGCACATGCAAAATACCATTTTCATATTTTGCTTCAACTTTGTCTACATCTACCAACTCACGCGGTAAATTGAAACGTCGTTCGAATGAAGAATATGAAAATTCTCTGCGTGCAAAGTTTAATTCATTATTCTCTTGTTCCGACTCTTTTTCTACCGAAATAGTCAAAACATCATTGTCGACATTTACATTAAAATCACCTTTTTCGTATCCCGGTGCGGCAACATCAATAACAAATTCATTTTCGTTATCCATAATGTTTACTGCCGGTGAAGATTTGTGTGAAGTACGACTTAACCAGTTATCACTGAAAAAATCATCAAATACATTTGAAAATCCGGGATAATAACCATTGTTTGCTTTTACTAGTGTCATAATTACTGCACTCCTTTCAAATTAATTATACATGTATGTTATTTCATTTATTTTTTGTTTTCGTTTCTCATTGTTCAAACCATATACCAGAAAACCAATTTACCTACTACAATTCTGCTATTCAGAGTTTTACACAAAACAACAAACAGTCATTTTGTCATGCTATGCATTATTTTAACTGTCATTATAGCATATATTCACGCAAAAAAACCTAACAATAAACTAGATATCAAAATATGACAAAAACACAAAATTGCAATTTATTTTTTTTCACACACACAAAACGCAATTCACAATTTTTACATACATTTGTGCAATAAAAGACAGATTACCTAAATAATATGAAAATATACACAAATCCCGAACGAAAATCATGGAACGAAATCACTCGTCGAGCAACTATACAAAACGACGAATTACAAGAAACAGTTCAATCAATTTTGCACGAAGTAAAAACACGAGGTGATGAAGCATTGTTAAAATTCGGAAAAAAATTTGACAACCCCACACTTTCGGATATTGTTGTTAGTTCTGAAGAAATAAAGGCTGCATCACAGCACATTTCAGAAGATTTAAAACACGCTATTCAAACTGCAATTCGAAACATTCGCACTTTTCACACAAATCAAGAAGAAATCCCATCAGTAACTGAAACACAATTTGGGGTAAAGTGCTGGAGAAAAAGTATTGCCATCGAAAAAATTGGACTATACATTCCGGGTGGGACAGCTCCGTTATTTTCCACTATTCTCATGCTTGCTGTTCCTGCTACTATTGCAGGCTGCAAAGACATTATTCTCTGTACTCCCGAAGGCAAAGAAGGCATTCACCCGGCTATTTTGTATGCTGCGGGACAAACCGGAGTAACGGCAATTTACAAAGCAGGTGGTGCTCAGGCTATTGCTGCAATGGCATACGGAACGGGAACTATTCCGAAAGTGCATAAAATTTTCGGACCGGGAAATCAATTTGTAACACAGGCAAAAATGATGGTAAATGCCGAGGGGATTGCTATAGACATGCCGGCAGGACCGTCGGAAGTAATGGTT
>JAWOEL010000038.1:0-10216 GCA_046482735.1 Bacteroidales bacterium
CTATATATATTACAGCAGGATTCCCTCATCTAGATGATACACGTACTATTATTTTCGAACTTCAAAAAGCTGGTGCTGATATGATTGAAATTGGGCTGCCATTTAGTGACCCGTTAGCAGATGGAAAAACAATTCAAGACAGCAGTTCACAAGCTTTAAAAAATGGAATGACAATTTCTTTGTTATTTGAACAATTGGAATCAATACGAAAAGAAATTTCCATCCCTCTTATTCTTATGGGATACATCAATCCAATATATCAATATGGTATAGAAAGATTTTGTGAAAAATGTAATTCTATAGGTATAGATGGTCTTATAATCCCTGATTTACCAATTTGGGAATATAAAACTCATTATCAAGATATATTTACAAAACACAACATTCAAAACATTTTTCTTATTTCTCCGCAAACATCTACAAAACGTATACACGAAATTGACTCATGCTCTGAAAGCTTTATTTATGTTGTATCATCAGCATCTACTACAGGAAAAACTTCCTCTATAAGTAAACACCAATTAGAATACTTTGAATCAATACAAAACATGCAACTTAAAAATCCGCAATTAATTGGATTTGGTATTTCTGATAATAAATCATACACAACCGCTTGTTCTTATAGCAACGGAGTAATTATTGGTAGTGCTTTTATTAAAGCTATACAAAAAACCAATGCAAGTCTTACAGAAAACATTCACTCTTTTATACATTCAATACGTAATTAAATGAAAATTGCTATATTAAAATATAATGCCGGTAATATCCAATCCGTTAGTTATGCTTTAAACAGATTAAATATTGAACCCATAATAACAAACGATGCAGACACAATCAATCGTGCAGATAAAATTATATTTCCAGGGGTTGGGGAAGCATCTACAGCTATGAAATATTTAAAAAAATATAACTTAGACGAAGTGCTCGTAAACACACAAAAACCAGTACTTGGAATTTGTTTAGGTATGCAATTAATGTGTTCTCACTCAGAAGAAGGAAATGTTGATTGTTTGGGAATATTTAACACAGCAGTAAAACGATTTCCGTCACAAGATAAAATTCCCCATATGGGCTGGAATACATTAGAAACAATTAACGGAACATTATTAAGCAGCATAGATGTTCGTAGTTATATGTATTTTGTACACAGCTACTACGCCGAAATCAACTCAAATACAACAACAACATGTAATTATATTTTGCCGTTTAGTGCAGGTATAGAAAAAGAAAATTTTTTCGCATTTCAATTTCATCCTGAAAAAAGTGGTGTTATAGGGGCTCAAATTTTAGAAAATTTTATTAATTTATAAGGCATAAAAAAAAGCCTATATAAAATAATATAGGCTTTTTTATAAAAAGAATTAATTTCTTTTAGAAAACTATTTTTCTTCTTCTTTAACAGCTTCTTCTTCAGCACCTTCTTCTTCCATTTCAGAATCTACTTCATCCATAGTTTCATCAACTACTTCATTTGCAGAATCTACTGCTTCTTCAACTTTTTCTTCAACTTTGTCAGCTGTTTCTTCAACTTCATTTACTGCTTCATTTACAGCTTCATTTTGTTGAGTTTTTTCTTTTTCTTTAGTATCTTTTTTAGATTCAGAAGAACCACATGATACTAAAGCAAAACTTAAAATAATTCCTAATACATACGTTAATTTTTTCATACTTAAATTTTTTTTGGTTTAAATTATTCGCTAATATACAAAAACATCAAATATATTGTATATATTTACGAAAAAAAACAGGAAAAAATGAAAAAAATTTATTTTGTACTTATCCTTATTACATCATATGCATGTAGCAATATTAACGATTTAACCTCATTTACAGCAAATTACGAACAACAATTCACCATCCCGGGCTCTGTTGATAAAGATTCCCCAACGGATATTCAGACTCCTGATATTACGACAAAAACAGAGTCTCTGTATCAAACAAATAATACTTCAAAAAAATTAATTGAATCAATTCTTCTATCTGAAATGCACATAAATCACATATTTCCTAGTAATGGAGATATAGGATTTATTTCGTCTATTGAAGTGTTTATAAACGCAGATAATTTAGAAGAAAACAAAATTGCATATAAACTAAACATACCGGAATCTGTAGGAGACACAATAAAGTTAGAAACCACAGATGTTAATGTAAAAGAATATTTAAATAAAGATTCCTTTAACTTTCGTGTACGAATAACTACAGATTCTACTATAACAGAAGAGCAAGGACTAAATATTTATTCACTCTACACCATCAAAGCAGAATTGCTTCCATAATATAAAATTACGCAAACTATTGAATTAGCAATAATTGTCTATTCAAGTCAATTTAGCTATACATTAAACAACTTAAAAAGCACGGGTTTGCAAATCATGCATAAAAGCATAAAGTTCATTTTTGTGTGTATGAGACAATGACACCCTATCAAGATAAGACTCAGCTTTTGTAAAATATTCAGCAACAATTCTTTCCGTTTGTTCTCGTACGCACGCTTTATCGAAGAGCTCTGTTACCATTGCAGCTTTTTGAGTTTCTGAAACAGAATTATCTGAGTATAATTTCAACAACAAATCAGCATCAGCACCTTTCAAACATTGTAGAGCTTTTATAACCAAATATGTTTTTTTATTTTCAATAATATCACCACCTATCTGTTTACCAAAAGCATCTTCATTACCATATGTGTCCAACAAATCATCTTGTAACTGAAAAGCTATACCCACATTTTTACCAAAATCATATAATAAATCAGCATCCTCAATCGATGCTTGAGCAATCATAGCACCAGCTTTTAAACATGCAGCAATTAGCACAGAAGTTTTAAGTTCAATCATTTTTATATATAAATCTTCAGTAAGAGCCTCATCTGTCAACGACATTTTTTCCAAATCTATATCATACTGTTGCCCTTCACAAACCTCAAGAGCCGTAGTATTTAGCAAGCTAAACAACTGTGGTGTCGAACATGCTGATTCCTGAAAAAAAGTATATGCCATTATCATAACCGCATCACCAGATAAAATAGCTGTATTAACATCCCATTTAACATGTACGGTTTGCTGTCCTCTTCGAATAGAAGCCTCATCCATAATATCATCATGAATAAGAGTAAAATTATGAAATGTTTCAAAAGCAAGTGCTATATCAACAGCCTTAGAATAATCAACACCAAATAGTTTTGCAGTCATAAGAACCAAAGATGCACGAACACGTTTTCCACCATTTTTCAACATATACATGCACGGTTTATACAAACCTCTGGGTTCCTGATATACCGGGTTATTAATTTTATGTAACAACTCAGTATTTATATATGATTGGTACGTAGATAAACTTTGCATAGTATACTATTGTGTTATTAATAATCAAATAAACCAATTTGCAATAATTTTTCAATGCCGGACTCCAAAGATAACAAATCACGTTTTAAAAGCACCTCACGCATTCTGGTGTTATCAGGACATCGACGAGTCATATCACCATCTTTTAAAGGATCGACATATATAATAGAAGATGAAGAATGCGACTTAGATATTATAATTTCAGCCAATTCTTGTATAGAAATTTCTCGGTTGCCACCAATATTAACAATATCATTAACAACTAAATTATGTTCCAATGCATTCACACAAGCCTCTACATTATCATCGATATAACAAAACGTTCGCGTTTGTTTACCATCACCATAAATTTCAATATTTTCATTACGTAATGCCTTAATCATAAATTTACTCACCACAAAATCTCTGCTTTGTTTTGGCCCGTAAGTATTAAAAAAACGAAAAATTGTATATTCCAATCCATATTCCTGAAAATATGACTTCAAATATGCTTCACCAACATTTTTAACAATAGCATACGGAACACGAGAATTTAATGGTGTAGTGTGTACATGCTGAGGAATTTCAAAAGGTTCACCATAAATTTCAGAAGATGATGCAAAAAATACTCTTTTCACACCGGTATTTTTTGACAAACTACATATATTTCTAAAACCATCTATATCCTGCAACACTTTAAGCGGATGTGCTTGAGTACGCAAAACGCCAACCAACGCAGCATAATGAAAAACATACTCAAATTTATATGAATGCATAACAGCCGCAATACTTTGGTAATCATTCACATCACAATGTATAAATTTAAAATTAGGAGTCGTTTCATCTGGCAACTTTCTTCTGTTACCGGTTGACAAATCATCAACAACAACAACGGTATACTGTGAATTTTGCAAAAGCCGTTCAACTAACGCACTACCAATAAAGCCGGCTCCACCTGTTACTAAAATATGTGTATTCATGTTGTTATATGTTTGAAATAATGCTATTTATCATCATCTTGTGAACTTATTTTCAAATCATCAATTTCAATATCCTCCTCCTCATTATATATATGTAATAATGGTTCTTTAAATGATTGATTAGAAATTTGTTTTTCCAGAGTTAATAATAAACTTGGCAACACTATAAGGTTGGAAGACATAGCAATTAATAACGTTATAGCAACCAATGACCCCAATGCTTCGGTACCGCCAAATTGTGAAGCTATAAAAATACCAAAACCAAAGAATAAAATAATTGAAGTATAAATCATACTTGTACCTGTTTCTTTTAAAGCCAGGACAACAGATTTACCAATATTCCAATTCGTTATTTTCAATTCCTGTCTGTATTTTGCCAAAAAGTGGATTGTGTCGTCCACCGAAATACCAAAAGCAATACTAAACACCAAAATAGTAGACGGTTTTATTGGTATACCAAAAAAGCCCATAAGTGCAGCAGTAAGTATTAATGGTAAAATATTTGGAAGTAATGCAACCACCACCATACGTTTGGAACGAAACATCCAGGCCATAAATAAAGAAATAATTATGATAGCCAAAAATAAACTGATAAATAAATTTCGTATAAGGTATTTAGTCCCTTTAAAAAACACAATACTTGAACCAGTAATGGTTGTTGAATACTTTTCTGCAGTAAAAATTGAATCTAGGTCAGCTTGCAAATCATGTGTGAGTGCTTCCATACGTTTAGTACCTACATCTTTCACATTACATTTCACCCGAAAACTCTTTTGAGCACTATCTGCTATAGAATATTGCAATTTATTATCCTGGGAACGAACAAAACTATTCATTTTATTTTGGAACCCAAAATCAATACTATTATGAATTGCATAATATTCAGGATTACCGGCATTATGAGCTTGCCATGCAAATTTTATTAACTCAAGAATCGATAAAGGTTGCGAAATTTCAGGATATGTTGCTAAAGAATCTGATAATTCCTGCATTTTTAATAAAAAACTACGATTACGCAACACATTTATTTTCGTATCGGAATGTATCAATATTTCTAAAGGTAAAGCTCCATTAAACTCTTCTTCTACATATTGCAAATTAGTCAAAATCGGATCATCCTGGGGTAAATCATCAACCATATATCCGGTTGTATCCATCTTTGTAACCCCCCATATACCAACAATAAGGAGAAAGACAAAACCAATATATACGTATTTTCTATGATTTAATACTG
The DNA here is from genome assembly GCA_046482735.1 of Bacteroidales bacterium. GTDB lineage: Bacteria > Bacteroidota > Bacteroidia > Bacteroidales > UBA1715 > JAQICB01. The sequence continues at coordinate 5,538 of JAWOEL010000038.1, forward strand.
TTTTGGTTAAAATTTTTATAACTTTTTGAAAAAACTTACTCTCAAGATGACGCACCTGTTTTTTATTTGGTGGATCTAAATAACTAAATATAATTGGTATTAAAAATAATGATAATACAAACACACTCAAAATACCTAAAAAGGCAATCAACCCAAACTCCTGAAGTATAGTGCTTTCTGTAATTATAAATGTTGCAAATCCTGAAGCAGTAGTTAAGTTTGTTAAAAACGTAGCATTTCCAATTTTTCTGATTACTCTTTGTAATGCCTTTATTTTATTCCCATGCAGGACGTATTCATGATGATATTTATTCAAAAAGAACACACTATTGGGAACTCCTATTACTATTATTAAAGGAGGTAACAATGCGTTTAATATTGTGATATCATAATTAAATATGCCCATCCAGCCCATTACCCAAACAACACCAAACGTAACAATGAGCATGGCAAAAAACACAATTTTTAACGAACGAAAAAACATGTATAAAATAATGGAGCAAATTAACACTGCCAAAATAACAAATAACGAAAGCTCTTCTTGAATTTTGAGAGATGTTTTGGTTCTAATAAAAGGCAAACCGGTATACACAACATTTTGATTATGTGCATCTGTATACTCATCAAACATCAAAATAATAGAATCTATTAATTGTTCGCGAGCAGGACTATCAAGAATAGATTGATTAATAGTTAATGCCGTTAGGTAAACATGAGAAGAGTCAGTAAACAAAAAATCTTTATACAACTCCTGGTTTAACAAATGATGCGAAATTGAATCGAGTTCGTGTTGAGATGCCGGTGCTTTCTCAAAATAAGGAACTAAACGTGAACCTTTGAGTTGAAACGCATTTGCAACAGACAAAACGCCCTCTACTCCACTTATATGAGAAACCGAATCACATAAATCTCTATATTCAGAAAATTTTTTCAATTCAAAAAAATCATCGTCCTGAATAGCAATAAACATGATATTTGCATCTTGCCCAAAATGCTCCTTAAATCTTTCATACTCAACAAATGCACTATCTTTTTCTGGCAACAACGAAGCATATTCGTACGACAAATGTACATCTCGTGCCTGGTAGCCCATTCCCAATGTAATAACACAAAGTGTTATTAACAAAACTGTTCTATAACGTAAAATTATCCCCGCTAATTTTGTCCACATAAACTATCTAATATATAATGGACGGCTAAATTAATGTTTTTTTTTGACTCTCTTCAAAAAAAAGCAAACAGTTATTAGTTTTTCTTGTATTTTTATGGCAAAAAAAATTCATGCTCTACTTTTTATTTGGTACTATAAGTATACTATATATTATAATTATCGTGGCAGCCATAATAGGATGGAAAAAACAATCCACACATTCACATTCACACACACAACCATTCATGTCTGTAATCGTTGCTGCCCGTAATGAAGAAGACACAATTAATGACTTACATCACAAACTCACACAACAAACATACAATACTGCACTTTTTGAAGTTATATTCGTTAATGACCACTCGACAGACAATACATATAATATACTCGAAAAAAACTGCAAACAATACAATCATTTTCATGTTTTTGATGCCCCCCACACTCATCACGGTAAAAAGCAAGCCATACAATATGGTATACAAAAATCAAAAGGCACATACCTTCTGTTTACAGATGCAGACTGTTTACCAACAAATAAATGGATAGAAACATTTGCAAGCTATTGCAATTCCAATCAAAGTCAATTGTTATTTGGTTCAGTAAATCATAAAGCAGAGCAAACATGTGTAGAATCTTTTTTCTCATTAGATTTTTTGGCTATGGTAGGCACGCAAGGAGGACTTGCAAAAATCAATCACCCATACAGCTGCAATGCCGCAAACATGTGTATTTCATTAGATTTAGCAAAATCAAACACACAGTCACATTACGCCTCAGGAGATGATGTTTTTTTACTTCATTCTGCAAAATCGAACACCCACACAGAAATAAAATTCATTGAAGACTCACATTGTATGGTTACAACAAAACCACCAAAAACAGTTTCTGCATTTCTCCAACAACGCATACGTTGGGCCGGAAAAAGTACCGGATATAAAGATATTGACACCATAGTGATTTCTAACATTATATATCTGGAAAATGCTTCATTATTCTGGTCTGGTATACTCAGCATTTTTTATATACAATTTGCCCCCATTTTTTTATTATTATTTACACTTAAAGCTCTTATAGATTTAGTATTCTTTGTACATATACTCCCGTATTTCAAAAAAAATCATTTACTACTATTATCAATACCTTTTCAACTATTTTATTTTATTTATATAACATTAATACCTATTTTTGTAATTATATCACCGTTAAAATGGAAAGGACGGAAAATAACATAATTATTTATGGCACTAAATTATATTTGGATAGGATTTTTCGTAATAGGCTTTATTGTTGCCATTTTTCAATTTATTCTTACAGGCGATGCTGAAATATTCAGCAGAGTTATTCAAAGTACATTTGATATGGCTGAATTGGCAGTAATGGACATAGCACTGCCACTTGCAGGTATAATGACATTATGGTTGGGATTTATGAATATAGGAGAAAAAGCCGGAGCAATTTCTGTTATGTCACGAATAGTAGGTCCGTTTTTCTCAAAACTATTCCCCGAAATACCAAAAAATCATCCGGCAAACGGACAACTTGTAATGAATTTTTCTGCTAATATGCTTGGTTTAGACAATGCCGCCACCCCTATGGGGCTAAAAGCTATGCAAAGTCTTCAGGACATTAACACAAAGAAAGATACGGCATCAAATGCACAAATTATGTTTTTGGCTCTCAACACCTCGGGGCTCACTATTATTCCTATTTCAGTTCTTGCTCTGCGAGCAACAACCTCGGCAGCAAATCCGACAGACGTATTTATACCTCTGCTTATTGCAACAGCTGTATCTACTATTGTTGCAATCTTATATGTTGGCATACGACAAAAACTAAATTTACTCCACAAAACTGTACTTAGTTGGATAGGAGGAACTATTCTGTTTCTCAGCCTTTTTGTATATGGCATGAGTCTTTTAGAAAAAGAACAATTAGAGTATACCACAACACTTCTGAGTAATTTTATTCTATTCTCTATTATTATTAGTTTTATGATAGGTGCTGTATATAAAAAAGTAAATGTATACGAGGCTTTTATTGATGGTGCAAAAGACGGATTTTCTGTAACACTGAAAATTATACCTTTTATGGTTGGCATGTTGGTTGCTATAGGTGTATTTCGTGCATCAGGTGCTATGGAACTAGCCACAGACGGAATTAAAAATATGTGTCTATTTTTTTCTGTAGACACAAAATTTGTTGATGCACTCCCAACAGCTTTCATGAAACCTCTAAGCGGAAGTGGTGCAAAAGCTATGATGGTAGAAACCATGAATACATATGGCCCCGATTCCTTTGCGGGTAAGTTATCGTGCGTGTTTCAAGGTGCAGCAGACACAACTTTCTACATTATTGCACTGTATTTTGGACTTGTCGGCATAAAAAAAACAAGATATGCAGTAACTGCCGGATTGGTAGCAGATTTCGCGGGCATCCTCGCTGCTATTGGCATCAGCTATCTCATGTTTAACTAAATTATCGTAAAATGAATATCATTAAATTCAACATACATAAATTAACCTCAAAATTAAGCAAAAAAATATGCCCTCATGTTTCTATATACATAATCAGTAACGATCAGATTTTCTTATCTTCCTTTTCAAAAAAACTTAAATTACACATTCCTCACAATATTTATTACTTTAAAAATGGTGAGATTTTTTTAGAAGAAACATTTATTCAAAAGTCGGATCCTTATAAAATACACGTTATTATTTCAGATTACTTTATCAAAAACAATGAAGACAATTTTTTCCCCTTAAACGGACTTGATATATACGAAATCATACTTCACACATTTCCCGAAACAACCTTTATATTACTCGGATCCAAAAATGATTTTTTAATAGGAGATACTATTCCCGAACCTGTTATTGCAGTCGAAAAAAATTCTCATACATATATACGTGTAAAAAATATACTATTATCTCTTTACAATAAACAAAACATTACCTCTCAAAAAAAAATCAACATTGTTCTTTTTTCAATTTTAGGTAGTATTATTTGTACACTTTGCATTCTCATTTTCACCACATTATTGATATAATTATTTAAAAGTTTCTTGATATAATTTTTTTTTGTACTTTTATACATTCAAAACTTTTATCTCAAACTCTAAAATCCTAAGTTATGAACAACATTGAAAACTCTTTACAACATTTAGAAAAACTAAAACAAGACCTGAAAGAACAAGAAAAAAGCCTTACAACTAAACTCCAAGAAATTGAAAAACTAGAAGCTGACATAAAAAAACAAATCACAGAGACGCAATCATCAAAAACAGCCCCTCAATCTGAATCGTCACAAGAAAACATACGACCAGAGGAAGAAAACAACAACACGACACAAAAAACAACCAATCAGGCTTTTGAAGCACCACAGCAGCAGGAACAAGTAACACAAGACACATCTTCTGCACAAAAAACGGAAGAATCAACAGAAAAAAAAGAAGAACACCCCCACAAAGAAAACACGAGTACACAAACAAAAGAAGAAAAGAAGAAAAAAAGTCCCCCTCCCCCATCTCAAC
>JAWOEL010000147.1:0-10436 GCA_046482735.1 Bacteroidales bacterium
AATAAAAAAAACAAAACGTGAAGGAACAAATACCAGCATATCCTTTAAAATCGGATCCAGATAGTATATCTGAATTATCATATATACACATCCTGCCCCCACATAAAGGTGCAGAATCTTCTATAGATTTAGTGTATGCGAATACTCAAGACTACGAACACATTAATACCGAACATACAGCTACACCAAACACAACAAAAGACACAAACACAGAAAAGAACATACAACAACAGAAAACACCACCAACAATAGCAGACACTAAGTTCAACATCAACACAGATGTTAACTTATTTACCTCTGTTGAATCCTTTAAAAAACCACCCCAAACACATACACAAAAAGAAGTCAACACAAACGATAAAGTAATTCAAATACAATACGACAAATTTGGTGCAAGCAACAATAGTTGGATGTTTTGGTTAATTTTAGGATCATTTATCCTTTTTAACTTTATACGAATACAATACAAAAAGAAATTTCATTTCCTGTTTCGTTCTATTCTCAACTATAGTTTTGCACAAAAAACCATTCAACAAAACAATGAATTTTCGAAAAGATTCTCACAATCCTTTACTATTATATTTGCAATTAATTTAGGGCTGTTTATGTATCAAGCATTTGAAGAAAAATTTTTCTCACATCAATCAGCTTTAGAATCAATACAAACAACCCTTACTATAAGTGCAGGAATAATAATACTATATTGGCTCAAAAAAATATTTTTTTACTTTCTTGGTTTCATTTTTCAAGCAAAAGAATACGCAGAAGAATACATTCAAAATGTATATCTATATAATCATGTCTTAGCATTATTTTTGTTTCCCATAATATTGGCAATAGGTTTTATTGACCCCGAATTAATATCGAACAAAACACTCATACACATAGGCATAGGAACGGTACTACTCTTTTATTTTTTACGAATAATACGAGGTGTTTTAATAAGTATTCACTCAAAAGTTTCGCTATTTTATATGTTTTTGTATTTTTGCATTCTTGAAATATTGCCTATTATTTTACTTATAAAAATTGGAACACTTATTTATAGTAAATCAATTATATATTAAAATTTGCATTAAACAACAATCTATGAAAATTAAACGAATTCTGGTCTCGCAGCCAAAACCAAGCACTGAAAAATCACCCTATTTTGAACTTGCAAAAAAAAATAATTTGCAAATAGATTTTCGTCCGTTTATTCATGTAGAAGGAATACCTGCACGAGATTTTCGAAATCAAAAAGTAAATATTCTTGAACACACCGCAATTATATTAACCAGCCGAACAGCTATCGATCATTTTTTCAGAATCTGCAAAGAAATGCGAATAACCGTTCCGGACACAATGAAATACTACTGTATTTCAGAAGCTACTGCATTTTACATTCAAAAATACATAGTTTACAGAAAACGGAAAATTTTTACAGCAAACGGAAAATTCGATAATTTAATCGAAATATTAAAAAAGCATACAAACGAAAAATTTCTTATTCCCTTATCAGATATTCACAAACAAGAAATACCCGAAAAACTCGATGCAGCTAAACTAAACTATTCAAAAGCTATTTTATACCGGACAGTAAGCAGTGATTTATCTGACTTAAAAGACATTAATTACGACGTGTTAGTGTTTTTCAGTCCATCGGGAATTGCATCACTCAAACAAAATTTTCCCGACTTCGAACAAAACAATAAATTTATAGGTGCTTTTGGCACCACAACAGGAAAAGCTGTAAAAGATGCCGGACTACGTTTAGACATTCCCGCACCAAACTCCAAAGCACCATCAATGACAATGGCTTTGGAACAATTTATAAAAGAACAAAACAAAAAATAATGAAACAATACGGCTTTCCAAAAGCCTACAAACTATGTTCTAAAAAAGAATTTAGCCTCGTGCTATCAAAAGGAAAGGCTACACCAGCCTTTCCTTTCAAATTTATATGGCTAATTGACAATACACCATCTACAACCCCTGTAAAAATTGCCATAAGTGTACCAAAACGTATTCACAAACATGCTGTTGACAGAAATAAGATACGTCGCAAAATTCGAGAATCTGTACGACACAATATTCACCAATACACAAAAAACCTCCAACAACATTCTAAAACATTGTATTGTTTAATAATATATACCCATAAAAAAAATATACCAAGTACAGAAATAACTGAAAAAATACACTTTGGATTTAAAAAAATATTCAAAAACCATGAATCTTCTTAAATATATTTTTATTTTGCCAATAAAATTATATCAATGGTTTATATCACCATTTATACCGAGTACATGTAGGTATACCCCAACATGCTCGGAATATGGAATACAAGCCATACATAAACATGGAATATTAAAAGGAAGTGTTCTGCTTATAAAACGCCTTTCACGGTGCCATCCTTGGGGTGGGCACGGACACGACCCGGTACCTTAAAAAAAATAAAACTATGAAACATTTATCAAAACTTCTATTTTCAGCAACAATAGTGATTACCGCAAGTATCACTATTATATTGTTTAGTTATTTTGATGACACAAAAAATTTCAAAACAGCCAAAAGTTTAGATATTTTTTACTCTCTTTTTACCGAACTAAACCAAAGTTATGTTGAAGAAACCGACCCCGAAGATCTTATAACCATAGCAATTGACAGCATGCTTACCACACTTGATCCTTATACACAATACATACCACAAGCACAAATAGAACAATACCGCATAAAAACCCATGGAGAATATGGCGGTGTTGGAGCTGTTATGACATCACATAATAAAAAAATGATTATAACCGAAGTGTATAAAAACTCCCCTGCTCACAATGCAGATTTACGACCCGGAGATATTATTGCCCAAATAAATAATCATCCTATCATAAACAAAACACAAGAAGAAGTTGAAGAAATGCTTCAGGGAGAACCAGGTACAATTATGAATATTGATATTCAAAGACAGCACACCGATGGACTTCTTCCGATTTCAATCACTCGCGAAAAAATTCATATAAACAGTATTCCCTTTCATGGATTAATATCACCCTCGACCGGATATATAAAACTTAAAAGTTTTACCAAAAACAGTTCTCAAGACGTAGAAAAAGCCTATAAAGAACTTAAAGACAAAGGAGCACAAAACTTTGTATTAGATTTACGCGACAATCCCGGAGGATTACTATTTGAAGCAATACAAGTAGTTAATTTGTTTATACCAAAAAACAAAAAAGTTGTTTACACACGAGGAAAAAACTCATTTGCATCTCACGATTATTACACCCAAAAAACACCCATAGACACAACATCAAAACTCATAGTTTTAATCAATGACAAATCCGCTTCCGCATCAGAAATCGTATCAGGAAGCATTCAAGATTTTGACAGAGGCATAGTAATTGGCGAACAAAGTTACGGAAAAGGACTTGTTCAAGCTCAACGAAAAATTGCACACAACTCCATTCTAAAAGTTACCGTTTCAAAATATTATATTCCTAGCGGAAGATGTATTCAAAAAATAGACTACTCAGACAAAAACAAACAAGAAAATCCAACATCTTCATCAGATTCAAAACTAAGCACGTTTTACACACAAAACGGCAGACCCGTAAAAGATGGCGGAGGCATTATTCCGGACATTAAAATTCCAGACACTCATTATGAATCGGATTTTCAAAAAAACTTATTAGAAAATTTTGTATTTTTAAATTTTACTGCTGCCACTTTCACAACAGCTGATACCATTAAATACAAACCAAAATCATTTACTATTTCAGAAGATATATATTCATCTTTTGTACACTATGTCGATTCCACTAAAGTACTGGAACACTCAAAAAAAATGCAACTATTAACAGAGTTACAAACCCAAACTCAAAAAAAATCCATAAAAACAGACACAACAAAAATTGATTCAACAATTATAGAACTCAGAAAACGAATCAGTCAAGAAGAACACAAACTATTACAAAAAGAACAAAAAGGAATTTCACAACTTTTGGGTAAAGAAATAATGCAATATCTCTATTTTGCAGAAGGAGCTATGCAATATTATTTTCCACACGACCCCTATATCCAAATAGCAAAAAAGTATTTTGCTCATCAAAAATATAACGACATACTAAGTGGAAAAAAAGGAACACATAAAAAATAAATGTATACACATAAATTTCATGAGGATTTAGGACATTTATTTTGATTTCATAAAGCCTTGTATTAATTTTACCGTTCTCAAAAAAATAATAAACATAGAATAAACATATGAAAATTTTAAAATTCGGTGGCACTTCAGTTCAAAATGCCATAAACATTTCGAAAACAGTTACTATTATTTCAGACAATCTTAAAAAAGATAAAATAGCTGTTGTTGTTTCAGCATTTGGAGGTATAACGAACAAACTAATAGAAGCTGGTACAAAAGCAGCAGAATGCGATAATTCATATAAAAAAGCTTTAGAAGAGATTGCATCAACTCATCATAACGTAATCCAAACACTATTGAGCGATACACGCAAATCAGAAAGTCTCGATTATGTTGATGATTCCATGAAAAATCTTCATAATATTCTCCACGGTTTATATCTTATTCGCGAACTATCACCACGTTCATTAGATTTAATTACCAGTTTTGGAGAACGATTATCAGCTTTTATAATAACACAAGCACTTCGTGAACAAAAAATAGACGCCGAATATCTTGATGCACAAAAAGTTATAAAAACAGATAAAACATTTGGTGCAGCAAAAATAAATCTTGAAAAAACCCAAAAAAACATACAAAAAACAATCGGCACATCATCTTCACCTTATATTATTACCGGTTTTATTGCAAGTACAGACGATAATGAAACCATAACATTAGGTAGAGGTGGCTCTGACTACTCTGCTGCAATCTTTGCCCAAGCACTCAAAGCAGACATTCTAGAAATATGGACAGACGTAGATGGTATGATGACTGCTGATCCACGTAAAGTAAAAAAAGCATACCCAATTGCTCAGGTAACTTATGCAGAAGCTATGGAATTATCGCATTTTGGTGCCAAAGTTCTAGAACCAAGAACCGTCATTCCTGCAATGGCAGAAAATATACCTGTAGTCATAAAAAACACTTTTAATCCAAGTGCTCAGGGAACCTACATTTCCAAAATAAATCAAAATCCCGAACACAGAGTTCAGGGTATCTCTTCGATAGATGATGTAAGCCTAATAACAGTACAAGGAAGTGGAATGATTGGCGAAGCGGGCATTTCTATGCGATTATTCAAAGCTATCGCTAAAGGTAATATTAATGTTATTTTAATTACACAGGGGTCATCTGAACACTCTATTACTTTTGCTGTTTCTCCACAAGAAGCACAAAATGCAAAAAATCTTTTAGAAGATGAATTTGATGATGAAATCAAATCCGGGCTTATAGAAACTATTCGTATTGAAAATAACTTATCTGTAATTGCTGCAGTAGGTGAAAATATGAAAAATATACCCGGAGTTTCCGGACGGTTTTTCAATGCATTAGGAATTAATGGAATAAATGTTCATGCAATAGCTCAAGGAGCAAGTGAATTGAACATTTCTGTAGTTGTTAGCAATACAAACACCCACAAAGCTCTGAATGCACTTCACGAAGCATTTTTCCTTTCCAATAACAAAACTCTTAACATATACATTGTTGGAACTGGCGTTATTGGTAACGAATTAATAAATCAAATATATGCTCAGCATGCTACACTTATATCTCAAAACAATATTGACGCTAAAGTTATTGGTATATCAAACATAGAAGGGTTCATTATAAATGAAGACGGCATAGATATCTCTAACTGGTCCGAAACGTTGTCTAAAGATGGCTCAAAACCAAATTTAGATGCATTTGTGAAAAAAATTATAGATTTAAATCTTAGAAACAGTGTGTTTGTTGACAACACCGGAAGTTATGATGTTGCATCAAAATATGAAGAGCTTCTTGAAAAAAGCGTATCAATAGTTACACCAAATAAAATAGCCAATGCTAGTGAATACGAAAGATATAAAAAGATTCATAAAATAGCAGCAGAAACTGGTGCACGATTTTACTATGAGACAAATGTCGGAGCCGGACTTCCTGTTATAAACACACTAAAAGACCTTATAAAAAGCGGTGACAAAATTGTAAAAATAGAAGCTATTCTTTCAGGATCATTAAATTATATATTTAGCAATTGTAATCCACAAAACGATTTTGCTACTGTAGTAAAAGAAGCTAGAGAAAAAGGTTTTACAGAACCGGATCCTAAACTTGATCTTTCGGGTATGGATGTTGCCAGAAAAATTCTTATTCTTTCTCGTGAAATAGGTCTCCCCTTTAATTTAGAAGATATACAAATTGAAAATTGTTTAGGTACTGAAAGTCAAAAAACTAAAACAGTAAATGAATTATGGGAAACTCTGGAAAAATTTGACAATCCGGTATATGACAAAAAAATAGAAGAAGCAACAGCTGAAAACAAAAAGCTTAAATACATTGCCACATACGAAAATGGTGAAGCTAAAACTGAAATTAAAGCAATAGACGCATCTCACCCTTTTTATAATATATCCGGAAGTGATAACATAATTTCATTCACCACGGCACGCTATCGTACGCAACCTTTAATAGTAATAGGTCCGGGTGCAGGTGCTGAAGTTACAGCTGCCGGCGTATTTGCAGACATTATTCGTATTGCAAGTTTTTAATAAATACAGAAACAGTAGAAAAAATAAAAAAGAGGGGGCTGTCCAAAAAAATATTGGGTAGCCCTCTTTTTTATTTTCCTCCATATATTGAAAATCTAATTTATCCTTTACGAAAATATTACCAAGAATCTGTGTCATACCATACAAATAAAACACTGTCGGTCAGAAAACGCGAAAGGATTCGCATACAAGCAGCAGTATACCTTTTTCTTTTTACTTTGAAAAAGAACGACAACACCCACCGCCCTTCGGGCACCTCCCTCAAGGGAGGAATGACACTGTGCGAGGTTTCTCTACTATCATAAATATATTGCTCTTTGCTAAATCTTATCTCAGCACTTTGCATTTGCACTGTCTTACCAGAGAGCAATCCCCCCCTTAAGAGGGGCCGGGGGTGTTATGTTACTAATGTGTAAGAAAAACCTAACAACTTCTCTCTACATAAGCCTTACAAAAAAAATTCCGCAAACTCCCACACCCACCGCTCTTCGAGCACATCACCCAAGGGAGGAATGGCACTGTGCAATGTTTGAACTCACTTTTTACCTCATTCTCCCTTAGCACCAAGCACCATTAATCCCGGAGACAAGCTGCGAAAACGACACTCCACTGTGCATCGAAAGTCGGGGTGCGACCTAGAGTCGCACCCCGACTTTACCGAAAGGTTTTTCTCTGTAAAAACACACTCCCCATCTTTTTTAAAGACGGTTAAAACGAATATTCGTAAAAATCAATGGGGGAAAATGGAAAGGGTAACTGTAACAATAATTCCGGTATAATTGCAAAAATGAACACGAAAGGATTAACTTTGTTAAGCTAAAGGTTCGCACATGAGCGGGGGCTTTTTACAACGATTATTTATTAAACATTTATAAAAGAACATACATAATGAAATTTTTGTCAATTTTTATCCTTATTATCACTCTATCTTCTTTTAGCACAATAAAAGATAATAAAATACTGTGGAACAAAGACAAACCTCTAACATGGAATGACTTTCAAGGAATACCTAAAAAGAGCAGTCAGCGATGGGCGATGACTAATTCCGGAATAGAGTTGGAAACAAGTTTTGAGAATAATACTCTAACTATTACTGTTGGTGCTTATTTTATTAAAAATAAATCATGGGTTAAAAAAGAAGCTCTCAGTGATTCATTACTTTTAGAACACGAACAAGTACACTTTAATATAACAGAACTCTTTGCAAGAAAATTCAGACAAAAATTACGTGCTGAAAAACTAAGCTCTAAGAATGCCGAAAAAAAGTTACACAAAATGTATTCGGATATTACCTCTAAACTTAATAAATATCAGAACTTATACGATAAACAAACAAATCATCATATTAACCAAACTCAACAAAAAAAATGGAATACTAAAATTGCTCAAGAACTTACTGACTTAGAAGACTTTCAGAATATTATAGTAAAAAAACAATTGTAATAACGTGAGTTCGATATAATTTTTGAGTTCAGAACGCTTAGAAATAGCAATCTTCTTCTTATCCCGATAAGATTCATCGATTTGCCTTAATATTCAACATTTTACATCAATCTGAACTTGAAAAATTACGTCGAACTCACGTTAATAGTTTTATTCATTTTTTTGAGGAAGTATTGTAATTTCTACTCTCCGATTCTCTGCCCGTCCTACTTCAGTTGTATTTGTTTCTATTGGCTGCGAACTACCAAGCCCTTTATATGAAAGTCTATCTTGTTTTATTCCTTGCTTTATGAGATAATCAACAACAGATTTTGCACGTGCTCGGGAAAGTTGCATATTATCTTTTTCTACTCCGGTATTATCGGTATGCCCGCTTATTTCTATTTCAATGTTTGGTTTTTCTTGCAAAGTTTGTACTATCTTGTCTAAATACGGATAAGATTCAGGCAATAAGGTTGATTCACCAACATTAAAATAAATATGCTTTAACACCATTGATTCGCCTTGGTGTAAGGTATCTAATTCTTCTTCTTTTTCATATAAATGTATCTTATTTCCTAAACTATCAACCGGCCATAGGCTTACTGCGTCTATGTAATAGTATGAATACATAAAAATATTATCTTTATTTCTTTTTTGCTTTCTCGTTAATCTATCCGGATAAAGAATATCCGTTAAAACCACATTTTCAATAGATTTTGAACTTCCTAAAATCAAAAACTGTTCTCCTCCTTGTGCCTTAAATGTCCCCGATATTTTAACCCACTGTGCTGTATCTGTAATTATATTTTCAACAGGATTTTCAACATATGGTTTATATTTAAAACTATACGAATTTATATCCTTATTATCTTTACAGAAGTATACACCAATAGAACTTGTAGCTCGGTCAGAACTATTTGCTAAATTAACAAAAAATTCAACATAATACGTTTGTTCTTTTTTTAACGGATACATAAGTTTAGTTTGTACCTCTTCCCCCTTTCGTTTTTTTAATATAAAAAAACAACCTATATAACCTTTGCCAATATGTGGATATTGAAAACCATTTATATTATAAGGCACATCAACTCCCGACAAATTTTCTCGTCCATATCTCAGTTGATAATAACAAGTATGGTAAAAATCAGGCGTAGCACTAACCTTATTCCAACCAACAACCTTATTAATTTGACCTTGACCAGTAGGGCAAGCACTGAATGTATCAAAAGTGCCATTTTGAATATGTTCTTGTGCAACAGAATATTGAATTACAAAAAAAACTACTACTAAGCAATAAATTTTCATCATACGATTAATGAATTAATGTCTAACAGTTGCTCCACCATTCCTTAGTTTCCAGCCATTACCTTTTCTATACCGTTTGGGAATAAAAAATCGCCCCCCTGCCCAAATTGGTCGACCACCAAGACGAAACATAGGAACTTGAACGTCAACTCTTATTCTGTTAGAACCAACTTGCTTTTCATATTGATAATATTCATACTTTGAAGGTGTTCTTACATTAGCACGCACCAAATATGAATGATAAATATTTTTGGGCAACTCTACTTCTTGATTTTGCAATGCTGTAATAACAGATAATCCAATCAAATTTGGATTTGAAATTTGCAATGCACCATTAAAATTTCCATTTGTAAGAGATATATTATTACCATTTTGCGTCAACGTTGTTATAGAATAAGGAGGAGGCATATTTGTTCTAAATTGATTTAGACGAACATTTTGTAACTGGTCTCCATAATAAGACCTATAATCATTAAGACTAACTGATGTTGGATCATTGGGATCTGCCGGTATTGAAGTTTCTAAATTATTTCCCGTTGCATTACTTCTGAGAGCTGTTTGGTTTTGATCTTGTGCGACATAATTATCATTTTCTCCCTCCTTTTTAAATCTAAACTGTACAGTTCTTCTGTTAGTTCCCATTTTTACTTTTGGATAATCATATCTTTGAAATCCCAATAATTGCTTTATTTTATTGATAATTTTATTTATACTTATATCGGGTTTAAGTCCTAATGGGTCATCATACAAAATCGGATTATTTGCTAAACAGGAATAATTAGACATATTAACTTGATCCACCGGATCCACATTCCACCGTCTACAAAGCCGACTATCATACATCCAATATTCAGCTGAGTAGGTGTTACCTTCCCCATAAATTTCGTCTTCTTTTTCTGCTCATGGTGGCGATTCCAAACGATCCCACCAACGGTGGTCGTGCACTGCTGCTTCTGCAGAAAGCGGGCCTGATTACCCTGGAAGACGAAAGCAAAATTACGGCAACACCTCGT
>JAWOEL010000132.1:0-2753 GCA_046482735.1 Bacteroidales bacterium
AATAAGAATAAACCTCATTTGAATATGTGATAACCATTTGCTCCATCGGTAATTTTGCCATTATATTCTGTGGCTTTCCGTAGCTGCATGTTAATTTTTCATTTATTGTTCTCATGGCTTGCGCACGATTAAGCTTTAGGTAATAATCATAATGATATATTGTCGTGTAAACAGTTGAGAAGAAAGAGCCAAGATGAACAATCATACTATACTCACCGTTTGAAACAACTTTCGCCTTTGAATAAGAAGCAAGAAAAACATTGTCACCACGCTCAAGCTTTTTGGCTGCTGATAAAAATTTTTTCTCAAACATATCTTCCTTTTTTCTCCACACGGGAAGCGGTGGACAACTTGGGTCTACCAGTGCAAATAAATTGGGTTGTGGTATTATCGTCATCATTTTTTAACTATTTTATAAATGCGCTTTGGTCGTTTTGTAAATAATCATCAATATTGTCAAAATCTGTAATAGGTGGCTCTATGCTCTGTTTTATTTTATCCATTGACTGCAAAAGCCAATTTAATTGAATTTTCATCAAATCAATTTTATCATCAATTCTATCACGAATTATCAAACTTGTTTTGTAATAAAATTTTTCAGCTTCAAGTTTTTTAATCTCGCCCTCAACCTTTATTCCAGCAACATTTAATCTGGAAAGTTCAATAATGGCTTGATTGTGTGTTTTTATTTCGTGTGCTTTCATATCAATATCCTTTCATGAAAGACAGTGGCAAACCGGGGTGTCAGAATCAAATCCGCAAAGGAAAGATAGCCCGGAATGCCGTGTCTTATTTTATGTGTGTAATTTTTTCTTAACATAGGACTTAATTCTGACATTGCAAGTGTACGAAAGATTATTGAGATATGCAAGAAAATATAACCTTTTTTTTAAATTGCCAGGCATGTTGTATAACATATAAAAAATATTTGGACGATACTGAATAAATGCTTATTTTTGAAAATAACTTAAAATAAAAATATGGAAAACATTAAAGCCGCCCAGCTAAAATATGGAGATAGGTTCTCCCTGCTTAATGAGGGATTAAAGAACAGAAAGATGTTTACGTCCATTGCCAAGCCAAAGGAACACATAATCGGCGCATCCATTAATTCTGGAACAAAAGGAGCTGAGCTGGACACCAAGAAGATATCCTTTGAGTCCTATGTTAAGAGACATTTTAAGGCCGGAGAGCGTGATGTGATAGCACAACAGAAGAACAAGCTATCTAAGCTGGATGCAAATAAACTGGAAAGACTAACAAACCCCTATTGACATGAAATACAGGATTGCATACAAAGCAAATGGAGTGCAGT
Source organism: Bacteroidales bacterium (assembly GCA_046482735.1). Taxonomy (GTDB): domain Bacteria; phylum Bacteroidota; class Bacteroidia; order Bacteroidales; family UBA1715; genus JAQICB01. The sequence continues at coordinate 1,316 of JAWOEL010000132.1, forward strand.
TATATGCGAACGTCAGCAACTGTAATACGGATAACGATGCCCGCAGGAAGTTCAGAAAAGCCTGCAAGTCGAGGGGAATCAGGGGGGTTATGATTGACAATGTCGTCCCTGTCCCTGAACAGCATGACGACAACCTTGAGTTTTTGAAAAATATATTTGGATTTTAAAGACAGGACAACATGAGATACATATTCCTATACAATGGAACAGAGGTGGAGAAAAACGAAGGTGAGGCCAAAGACTTTGCAAAACAAATACCCAACAACACAACAGTGATAATTAAGGATGGAGAAGCGGTTATTGATAAGCTCAACGTTAATGATATTTTCAACGTTAATGATATTTGGGATGTCTAAGGTATATCTATTTTCTGACCCACACTTCGGACATGAAAACATGGCCAAAAGACGAGGGTTCGCCTCTGTAGATGAGCATGATACGCACATCATATGCAACTGGAACGATGTGGTGACAAAACATGACATGGTGATGCTTCTGGGTGACATCACAATGGGGAAGGGTGACTACAGAATACTTGACATGCTCAACGGAAAAATAAACGTTATTCTCGGAAACCACGACAAGCACAAACACGTGAGGGCAATGCTTAACCACGTTAAAGGTGTATCTGGTGGCAGAAAATACAAAAACGCATGGATTACACATATACCCATGCACCCAAATGAACTATATGGACTGCCAAACATACACGGACACGTGCACTCCAAAGACATACCAGACAATAGATACTTTAATGTCTCATGTGAGGCAATAAATTATAGACCGATACTGTTTGAGGCTGTAATGGAATCAATCGCTGCTAAGGCTCTCTGATTACAACACATGGTGTTTGTGCTGAAACCTCTGCGACAATCCCCCCGTCTTTATAGCAGACATAAAACGCCCCGGCAGAGTTCGTTGACGTTTCTTTTGTTATTTCAATTATTTGGTCAAGACCATCCCCCACCTTGAAAGATAGCCAGTTTTCATGGTTTGTTATAATCACTTCTTTTATCATAGCGTTTTTTAGTTTGTTGATATCTATTTCATCATATTCCGCATATTTTTCCCAAGCCTCTCTAACTTGTTCCTCTGAATTTTCTTCAAAGTAGCGTGTGAGTTTTTCAATAATATTGTTTTTCATATACCAAATGATTTTAAATATTCAACACCTTCTTCAAATGTTTCAAAAACAATGTCTGATACTTGTGTAATAAATGATAAATAAGCATCTTTTATTGTTTCATGGTTAGGTTCTAAAATTGTAATTACTGTTTTCCCTAATCCTTTTGCAAATCCAGCCTCACAACACAATCCAATACAACTTGGATTTGTTCTTTCAACATATACAAATAGAATATCACATTGCTTAATAAAATGTAAATCCCATTTTCCATATTCATTTACATTCATAACTATACGTTCACCATTTTTAAAT
>JAWOEL010000141.1:0-38055 GCA_046482735.1 Bacteroidales bacterium
TGATGAGTGGTATTGTAGCTCAGGCAACGCAAACAATTTATACCTCAGAATGGAATATTACAACAGATGAAACAATTCCCTTAGGTGATACAGTTGTATTGCAAGATGGTTTGCACATGGCAAATGGGGTAACTCTCACAAACAATGGTGTAATACGTGCCGAAAATAATTTAGTAATAAATCGAGGCACATTAATAAACGAACCAACCGGAATTATTGAAATAGAAGATTATGATATTACATTTACGACCTATAATCTAACAGGTGATGCAGATAAAGGAACTCATTTCGAGAACAATGGAGTGCTTCGTGGGCTGAACAGTGATTTTTTGGTATATCCACAAAGTAGTCCATACAGTATAGAAACAGGTGTAACGGTGAAAAATGCCGGAGTATTTGATTTTGAAGATTGTGAGTTTGTCGTAAGAGGAAACAATTATAATCCTTGGTCAACATTTGAAAATGTAAGTAATGCTTTAGTTATAATAAATAATAAGAATTCTGAAAAACAAGTAAATTTTGGTGAACCTGACGGAGGAGTTGTGAGTATGCAATCGGTTGATGATCAGAAGGAAGATAATAAAATTGCGAGTGTTCATATACAAGAGCAAAGTAATTTTTATATTAAAAATGCAGATTTAAATTTTGAGCTTAGTTCATCTGAAAATTATATTGATGGAAATATTATTGTTGAGGATGGAAATGTTAACATAATATCGTCAGGTGGAGGTGTCAGTTTTATTTTAAATCCTCCTTTTGGAGGAATGTATGTTTTTGATACGGATGATAGTCAGGATGATGGCATGATAAATATTTCTGAAGGTGGTGGCGGTTCTTCATTTAGAGTTGATGGTGAATTATATTCGACAGGTATTATTACTGAAAATGTGGGTGGTGGTAATGGAATTGTTGTGTCAGATCAGGGGCTTGCCTATGTTGGTAATTTAGGAGCTTCAATGGTCGATCAATTTTCAATAACAGTAAAAGATGGCGGGACTCTTAATTATTGTGGTAATCTAACGCCAAATGCTGATGATGTTGGTACTATTGAGGATGGTGGTATGTTAAATTATGCACAGTCTTTCTATGATGATGATCCGAATAATGAGGAGGATTTTGCGTTTGATGGAACTGTTGACGCTTCGATGAATGCTATGTATTCCGATTCTGCGGAATGTGTGTCGTCTTTTAATCAGGGTGTTGAGACTGTGCTTGGTGAAGCTCTTGAGGATGTGTTGCCAATTGAATTGAGCTCTTTATCTGCTCGGTGTAAATATTCGAACATGCATATAGAGTGGCAGACATTAACGGAGGATAATAATAGTCATTTCACTTTATATCGATCTTTTAATGGGGTTGATTTTGATGAAATTGCTGTTGTTCTTGGAGCTGGAGTTTCGCGTGAACCTATCAATTATGAATATGTTGATTATATTGAAAAAGCTTCGGGGGTGGTGTATTATAAATTAGCACAAACCGATTTTGATGGAGAAACATCGTATTCACATATAATTATGTCCCAAACTTGTGGTAGTCAGTCTGATAAACATTTTTTCACACAAAAAGAAAACGAAATTATTGTAGATTTTATTTCTCCGTATGCTGTAAATTATGTGGTTGTGACTTCGCTTAATGGTAAAATAGTGTACACAAAACAATTTGCCGGCAAGAAGCAAGCGGTTATACCATTATTTTTTGATGAGGGTATATATATTATTACTAACTATACTCAAAATTATACTGTTAGTCAAAAATTTGTACATAATAATGAGTAATTGCTATATGTGTTAGTATGTAATTTATAGTACTATGCATTACTATTTTTGTGCATGGTGTATTTTTAGCAATTTGCTTTGATCTGATACTGATATAGTTTTTTTGCTATTTAATCACAGAAATTTTTTTGGCTGTGTGTATATTTTTTTTTAAAATAGTGGCACATTTTGCGTGCTTGTATATAGAGAGAAATCACGGTTCAAGGGCATTTATGTCAACAGATGTGTCGTTAGTAAATAAAAAAAATACACGAAAAATAAATTTCACCTCTCAATATTCATAATTACGTGTAACTATTTCATATTTTTGTACCCAATACTAATATAATAAAAAATATATCTAATAATGAACAGAGATTCAAAAATATTCGATCTTATTCAGAATGAGTATCAAAGACAAAAAGAAGGTGTCGAACTTATAGCATCAGAGAATTTTGTAAGTACACAAGTAATGAAAGCTATGGGGTCGTGTTTAACTAATAAATATGCAGAAGGCTATCCCGGAAAACGATATTATGGTGGTTGCCAGGTTGTAGATGAGGTAGAAACATTAGCAATTGAACGAGCCAAAGAATTATTTGGAGCAACGTGGGCAAATGTTCAACCACATTCCGGAGCACAGGCAAATATGGCAGTTTTTTTAACTGTGTTACAAGCAGGAGACACGTTTATGGGCTTTGATTTGTCTCATGGAGGTCATTTATCACATGGCTCGCCGGTGAATTCATCAGGTATTTTATATAATCCTGTTGCCTATAAAGTTGACGAAAAAACAGGTTTGGTAGATTATGATGAGATGGAAAAAACAGCATTGGCGGTAAAACCAAAATTACTTATTGCCGGAGCATCTGCATATTCTCGTGATTGGGATTATAAAAGAATGAGAACAATTGCAGACAAAGTAGGTGCAATATTAATGGCAGATATAGCACATCCGGCAGGGTTAATAGCAAAAGGTTTATTAAACAATCCGTTTCCACATTGTCACATTGTTACTACAACTACACATAAAACATTACGAGGTCCGCGAGGTGGGTTAATACTTATGCACGAAGATTTTGAAAATCCCTGGGGGGTTAAAACTCCGAAAGGAAAACTGAAAACAGTAGCACAAATGCTCGATTTTTCGGTGTTTCCCGGAATTCAGGGTGGACCTTTGGAGCATGTAATAGCTGCAAAAGCGGTTGCATTTGGCGAAGCATTAACCGATGAATATAAAGAATATATTGTTCAGGTGCAAAAAAATGCGTCTGTTATGGCTCAACAGTTTATTGATAAGGGGTATAAAATTATTTCGTGTGGTACGGATAATCATTCTATGTTGATAGATCTTCGTTCAAAATTCCCTGATATGACCGGAAAGGTTGCTGAAAATACCTTAGTTAAAGCAGATATTACCATTAATAAAAACATGGTACCTTTTGATAGCCGTACTCCGTTTACAACTTCCGGCTTTCGGGTTGGTACTGCAGCAATTACAACCCGTGGTTTAGTTGAGCAGGATATAATTCGTGTTGTAGATTTTATCGATCAGGTGTTGTCGAATCATGAAGATGAATCTATTATTACAGCAGTAAAAAATCAGGTGAATCAAATGATGAATGAATTTCCAATGTTTAAGGGAGATATATAAAGATGAACTTATAAAAAAAGCACTCTTAGTATAATATCAGGGGATGCTTTTTTTTATTATATTCAGTATGGCATTACTATTATTCTATTTATTTCTTTCCTTGTTTGTGTCATTTATGTGTTCAATAATGGAATCTGTATTATTGTCTACAAATGAGTCTTTTTTGATAGTGAAAAAAAAGGAAGGAAAAACCTGGGCGATAATATTTTTATTGTTAAAAGAAAATGTAGACAAGTCGCTTTCGGCTATTTTGTCGTTAAATACAATTGCTCATACTGTAGGTGCTGCCGGTGTAGGTGCACAAGCTGTTAAGGTGTTTGGTGAGGCATATTTTGGTGTAGTTTCGGCTGTTTTAACTATTCTTATTTTAATAATTACCGAAATAATTCCGAAAACTATAGGAACTCAGTATTGGAAAAAATTGGGCTTCGTAACTGCGTATATAATCAGAGGGATGATTTTTATAACGTATCCTCTTGTAATTTTGGCAGGGTTTATTACTAAAAAGATATTAAAACAGGACCAATGTGAAACCGTTTCGCGTGATGAAATTACAGCAATGGCTACAATAAGTGCTCAGGAGGGGGGGATTACAGAAAATGAATATCATATTTTACAAAATATTCTGAAACTCAAAAATGTCCGGGTCAATGATATAATGACCCCACGGGTTGTTATGGTTGTGGCAGATGAGCAGTTATCTCTCGATGAGTTTTTGCAAAACAAAAGTTATTTGCGGTTTTCTCGTATACCGGTGTATGTTGAATCAGAAGAACATATTAATGGGTATGTGTTTCGGCAAACCGTGTTTGAAAAATTAGCGGAGGGAGCCCATGATTTATGTTTAAAAGATATTATCAGACCAATAATTATTGTGCCCGATTCTATGCGGCTCTTTAATATGTGGAAAAAATTGCTCGAAGAAAAAGAGCATATAGCTTTAGTGGTTGATGAGTATGGTGGTGTGGATGGTTTGGTTACGCTTGAAGATATTATTGAATCACTCTTGGGATTAGAAATAATGGACGAAAAAGATGAAATTCCTGATATGCGAAAGTATGCTCGTGATAAGTGGAAAGCTCGTCAAATTAAATATGATTTTATTGAAAAAATGAAAAATTCGCATAAAGATAAAACCTCAGATACATAATTAAACACTAAAACTTACTTATTATGAAAAAAACACTCTGTGTACTTAGTTTATTTATTGCCTGTGCAGTTCATGCACAAACTGTTGATATTCCGAAAAATTATAGTTTTGAGTCTCCCGAAGACTATGCTCGGTATGAAGATGATGTTGTTGCTAGTATTGATTGGCTCGTGTCTACGCCTCTTGATAAACACACAAAAAAACAAGAAAAAGTTCAGCAGTTTATATTTACCTGGTTAATGGGAGCTCCAAATGTCTCTGTTGATTTGAATGATGAGATAGTGACCTTTTTGGGGTCGTCTCCACAGATTTTAATTATATTTATGTCTGGTTGGGCACGAAATACTATTAAAACCGGCGTTGATACTAAATTGGAAGGGAATGTGGCCGGTATAGAAACGGTTGTTGAATATTATATGTCGAATAAGTCTTTACTCGAAAAAGATTCGAATATTGAAGCATATGTCGACATGGTGGAAGAGGACACGTTACGAGAATATATTCAAAAAATCTTAGAGAAATAAGCAAAGATACACGATGCTGTTTTTGCAATTGAGTTTTGTATGCATGGCTAAGAAATCTAATTTATAAATGGATATAAAAAATGAAAAACGCATTAAAAATATTGACTCATTGATAGAAGAATGGTGTAAGAAAAAATCAGTTAGTGTTCGCGCACTTCTTCTTTTTGAGGCAGTTGATGATGAAGTCCACGTATATTATTATAGATATTTGCAAATCACACAAATCAATTTTCAAGCTGAAATTTACAAAAGAATTCAATTTTGGCTAACGCTCAGATTAACGTCTAAACAATTAGTTTTATGGAGAAGAAAATTGTAAATAATCAAGACTTTATAAATCTTCTCAGAGAAAAACTCACGAAAGGGAATAAGCGTTCAATTCATTTAAACGTGTTACCAAGAAATTCTGCAACAAGAATAGATTTAACAGAATTAGATTTAATTGACAGAAGATTTTCAGAGACTTTTCTTGAAAAGCTTTTAAAATCTCCAAAATTTAAACTTGACGTTACATTTGATAAAAACTTTGACTTTAATGAATTAGATGAATTATCTTTAAGCAAAACACAAAAAGCAATAAGAAGACTTAAAAGTATTAGTAAACAAAATACAGACTATTTCTTAGAACATGGTATCGAACCATTTGGTTTTGGTTTCCCAATAATATACAAACGAGATAAATCAGACCCAAAAAGTATTATAAAAGCACCCTTGTTTATTTGGTTGTTGGAGATTGAGGAAAATAGACAATTTTCAAACAAATGGACAATAAAACGAGAAGAAGATTTTCCGATTTATTTTAACTATGTTTTACTCTCCCATATTGAACGTGATGAAAATATAAAAATCGACCCCATATCAAAAGAATTCCTTGAAGATTCATTAATTGATAGTAATGAATTGGTAGAACTTACTAAAGAATTTTTGCATCGGTTTGCTTCTGCACTTGAAGGTGATGTTATTATAGATAAAATATTTGATATTTGCCATTCAGAAAAGCTTCTAACGAAAAGTGACTTAATAACAGATAAACCCGTAATTACGGGAAGCGGTGTTTTTGGATTATTTATAAATCAGAAACAAAGCATTATTGAGGATGTAAAAAAACTATCGGAAGAAATTGAAAAACATGGTGATGATTTAATAAATGAAAGCTTTAATATTAATCCCTTTTCTTCTGTAGCTACCGACCCATCACAACAATCCGTTCTTAATAATATATCAGGAAATAACAAAATTATTATTCATGGTCCACCAGGTACTGGGAAAAGTCAATCTCTTACTGCAATTATTACTAACGCTTTAGCAAACAAAGCAAAATGTTTAATAGTATGTGAAAAACGTACAGCACTTGATGTTATTTTTAAAAACTTATCGGAAGTTGGATTAGAGGTATTGTGTGGTTTAATTGAAGACACATCAAAAGACAGGCGTAAAATAGTTGAAAAAGCAAGAGAAACTATAGACGATGTACTTCAAACTAAATACAGGTACACCAATTATCATTTTGAAAAGAATATCTATCAACGAATGCTTGATGATATAAAACAGCTTGCATTTTCATTGAACGATTTACATAAAAAATTTGACAATAAGCTGTTGGGAGATAAGAACTGGTCAAGTATTGTTGGACATTTTCTAAAAATTGCCAAAACTAATGAAAACTTCAATAGATTAGAAACCGAATTACCAAATGACAAATTTTCTTTTAAAGAGGATGAATACAATGTATTAAAAGAACTTGTTCTTACAGCCCAAAATTTAAAAGATGAATACAATGAATTTGATAGCAGCTTGGAAAGACTAAATTATTCCTATTTTGCTGATAAACAGTATCTCGATGTTAAGTCATTTTTTAATCAACTGATTCCTGAAATTTCAGAATCTATAAACAAAAATCTTTCATTACTCCCTAAAAACAAAAAAGAGTATTCAAAAAATATGGTTAGCTTCCTTAGCATATTTAGTAAAAAATATAAAGGCATTAAAACTCATTACAAAAATTATTTATCTGTTATTGATAAGATTATGAGCATAGGAAGTTTCCAAATAAATCTTTCTCCTGAAATTGACTATCAAAAAATTGATGCACAGCTCTCTAGCTTTTTAGAAATTCTTTCAAATATAAATAGTGAACAAAATAAGGTAAACGCTTTTATTAAATGGCATCAATTTAAGAATAACTTATCACCAATTCAAAAGACTTTAATTGATTTGTTAATACAAACTAAGGAGAAATTTATTGATACATTTAATGCATGGTATTTCAACAGAATACTGAGCAATAACTATATCCCTGAGATTTCAAGTAATGAATCGTTACCCAATAAACTTATTGTAGGGTTTGATGAATTAAAAAAAGAGAACACTAAAAATGCTCTTCACTATTGGCAGGAAAAAAGAATTGAATCAATATATCGTTATAATAGACAAAACGAATATTTAAATGCTAAACAGCTTTATGCAAAAGTTAGTAGAAATACAAAAAAGAAAACCCTTCGTCAGATTATAAAGAAAGACTTTGAATTATTTACCGACCTATTTCCTGTGTTGTTAGTGAATCCGTCTGTTTGTAGTTCATTATTTGACCTAAAAGAAAATCTTTTTGATGTTGTAATATTTGACGAAGCCAGTCAATTAAGAATTGAGGATACTTTTTGTGCATTAATTCGAGGGAAAATAAAAGTTATCTCTGGTGATGAACATCAGATGCCACCTTCATCATATTTTAGTTCTACTGATTATTCGTTAGATACAGAAGATTTTCATGATGAAGATGAAGAACATGAAAAGAAAGATGCAATTATAGATTTAGCAAATAAAGAATCACTTTTAGAATACGCATCAGACTTAAACTATTTTGATACATATCTAGATATTCATTATCGCTCAAAACATCCTGATTTAATTGATTTCTCAAATGCTGCGTTTTATTCAAATCGTTTAACCCCAATGCCTGCATTTGATGAATACAAAGCTATTCGGTTCATTTCCGTTGATGGTCTATATGACAATCAAGTAAATGTTTTAGAAGCAAAACAAGTAATTCAAATTTTAAGAGATAATCTTTTTGAGAATAATAATGGGGAACTCCCAAGTGTTGGCATTGCAACATTTAATATTCATCAAAGAAACTTAATTTGGGATTTTATTAATAAAGAAGCAAAAGTTGATAATAATTTTGGTCATAAAGTTGAACGTTTTTTTGAAAAAGGATTATTTATTAAAAACCTTGAAAACATACAGGGAGATGAAAGAGATGTGATAATTATTTCAACAACATTTGGCATTAATAAAAATGGTGTGTTTAGTGAGCGTTTTGGTCCTTTAAATGTTAAAAGCAAAGGACATCGCTTGTTAAATGTGATTATTACACGTGCTAAATACCAGTTATTCATTTGTACATCTTTCCCATCCGAAAAAATTCAACAATACAAGGAACACATTCCAAATTATGGAAATGTCGGTCGAGGTGTTCTATATGCGTATCTAGCATATGCAAAATCTATTGAAGAAAAAGATTATGAATCAAAACAATTTATCTTAGATTTATTAGATCAAAACGGTATTTCGAGAAAGGATTCTAATGAAAACAGTACACTATTTGGAACAGAATCACCTTTTGAACAAGAAGTTGTTGATTGTCTTATAAATAATGGCATTTCTACCGATAGAATTGAACTACAGCATGAATGTGGTGGCTTTAGAATAGATATTATTTTAAAATCTATAAAAACAGGTAAACCTATTATTGCAATTGAATGTGACGGTGCATCTTTTCACAGTAGCAATGAAGCATATATGTGGGATGTATTCAGACAAAAACAACTTGAAGGCTATGGCTTTAAATTTTATAGAATTTGGTCAACAAACTGGTGGCAAAATCAAGAAAATGAAATAAACAAACTTTTAGAGTTTATTAGACAATTTGATGCTTCCGACAATTCCGAAATAGATTCCATAAAATTTATTACCCTTAGTGATAAGGAAATCAAAAATCTTAAACAACAGGAAATTGTAGTTGAAAAAAATTTAGTTGAATTTAAAGAATGATAAAAACTAAAAAAAAATTTTCGAGAATAGCATTTTTTTTTGTAGGTTGTAGAAATATATTCATCGCTGATAAAATATAATGTTATTATCTTTAAAAAATAATATTGAATGTATGGCATATACTTTTTTAAGACGTGTACAAGATGCTTAAATCATACATAAAACCCGACAATCACACTTATAGCAAACAAAACACTTGCAATGCCATTTGAAGTGCCGAAGGCAATATTGACTTTTGAAATGTCATCTGGTGTTACTACTGTGTGCTGAAAAACAAGCAATCCGGTAAACAGTCCGCTTCCAATCCAGTAGACATAATTAAAATTACCCATTATGCCGGTAAGTATTACCAATAGTGCCGTAATACTGTGAACAATAATTGACAGTTGAATGGCTTTTTTTCTACCTATTTGTGCCGGGATGCTATATAAACCTTCATTACTATCAAATTCTTCATCTTGTAAGGCATATATAATGTCGAAACCCCCGGTCCATGTTAATACTATACACGAAAAAAGTATTGGAACAAGTGCAAACTCACCGGTTACGGCAATGTATGCACCTATAGGGGCGAGAGAGAGCCCCAGTCCTAATATAAAATGACACAAAGCGGTAAAGCGTTTGGTGTAGGAATAACTAAGTATAACAAACAGAGCAACAGGTGAGAGGTAGAAACATAAATGATTAATGAAATAGGTGGTGGTAATGAATAATATGCAGGCAATAACGGTAAATGTAAGAGCGGCACGTGGACGTATTATTCCGCTTGGAATTTCTCGTGTTGCTGTGCGGTTGTTCTTTATGTCTATGTCTGCGTCAATGTATCGGTTGAAAGCCATTGCTGCTGAACGAGCAAAAATCATGCATAACACTACATATACAAGTAAAGAGTTGCTATATGAATGTGCGGGTTCACTTACAGCTACAAAAAAACCAATAGCTGCAAACGGGAGGGCAAAAATAGTGTGACTAAATTTTATTAGAGAAAAGTATGATTTAATCGTTGTCATGTTTTTTTGTTTTGGAACTCGTATCAATTAAAATATGTGTAGAACGGCAAATAGCTTCAACTTGTCGCATATAGTTTCGTTTATTTTTATTTGGGTAATAAACATAGCCATCAATAGTAAATATGTCGTGATGTGCTGTATCAACAAATGTATAGCTAATGAATGGACCTGCCATAAAATCATTTTCCACACGCCATTTTCCTCTTAGTTCAACAGTGTATGAGTCCTCAATATATCTTCCCACTTTATATTGAATGGGTAAAATGTATTCTGTAGTCATATAGCTACCTTCTGTAGGACCCGGAATGTGTTTTTTGAGAATGGAGTCGCGATAGTGCAGAATAGATTTTTTTTCGAGTTGGAGTGTGTCGGTATATGGGCGTTTATATATTATAATTCCTTGGCTGTGTTCTTCGCTTTCGAGAGAGAGCCATGCGAAATTTTCAACTTGTTTGTTTATTTCAAAACCTTTGGGTATATCCATACGGATTTGTAATTCTTTTGCAATAGCACGTTGAGCTTGTTTGTTTGCAATATTTTTATAAGCTTTTTGATATCTGGTTATTTCGGCTTTGATGAAATAATCTAAAATAGAAGAATGATGTTTTTCGATAACCGGAACTAAAGAATCGGCAGAATTTACTCCAACGCCTACATAGTACTGGCCTTTTGTCCACATATCTTTATGAAATGTTACCGATGGTTTGGTGTATTTTGAATTAACATCAATAAATAAGATATTTCTGTGAGGTCGAAACACACTACTAAAATGGTTTTTGCTAATAGTTAAAATATTAAATGGTGGTTCAGACTGAACTAAACCAACTTCGTATTGATTGAGAACAGAACGTATGTCAGCTGCAACTTTAGTATTGGTATATTCATTGTTAATTACAATAAGTAATTCACCTGCTTTTCCTCCTAAATTACTTCCTCCAAAGAACCCGTTCGGATTGCACGAAAATAATATAAAAAGACTGCATACATACATGATACTTTTTTTCATATGCTTATTTTAATTGATTATTAATTGATTCATATAGTATATTTAGTGTTAATAGTTGCCACTTGTTTTTGAGGTGGCTAATGTATATATTATAGTATTATTATTTCGGTTATATTTCATGAAGTTTGTCCCACCAGGTAAATTTAAGAATAGTTCCGATAATTAACACAATACCTAGAGCTACACCAAAACTACCCCATTCTTTTATTACAATAAATGCCGGAACGGTAACGAGAGCTGTTTGACCTATTGTGCCAATTACTACGTTAAATGAGTCTTTCCAAAAACGAGAGTTTGGTTTAACTTCGGGATGTGTTTTTTGAATGCGTTTCCAAACAGGTTTCCACCATCCCCATGGGCGGACAGATGTGTAGAAATTGTCCAAAGTTTCGGTATCTGTAGGTGGATATTTGTATGTACCAATTATACATCCTGCAAGGGAAATCAGTAGAATAACCGGGAAAAAGTATATACCGATTAAATTTTTTGGAACAAGAGGGAAGTTTTCAGTAATAATTTCCGGAGCAAACAGTTGTATAAGACCAATACCAACTCCCGAAATTACTCCGGTAACCATTCCCCAGAAATATCCTTCGGCATTGAGTCGCCACCAGTACCATTTTAGTACGTTTGAGGCAATGTAGCTGGCATAGAATGCACCTGTTACAACTTGTAATATTTCGTTTACATCTGCCAAAACAAATCCAAGCAATGTGCTTAATAGCACAACACTAATGCCGACTGTGTAGTTTGAACGCTTTAATTGTTTTCGTGAGGCATTGGGATTTATATAATTCAGATAAATATCGTTTGAAACATATGCCTGAGCAGCATTTAGTGTGCCCGCAAATGTAGACATAAATGCTGCTAATAATCCTGCAAGGAGGAGACCAAGTACACCAATTGGTACAAATTGTATCATAGCAGATGGTAGTATTTGTTCAAAATCAACTTCACCGTTTACCAATAAATTGAGTTTCTCGTAATGTATAATAGCTAATACAGCAAAGCCTGTTAACATAAAATAACGAATAGGTTTTAAAACTATTGTTACCATACTGCTCATTTTCATAGCAGCTTGAGGATTTTCGGTAGCAAGAATTTTTTGCATATCGTATGTTGGAGCCGGTCCGGCTAAACTAACCAATATGCCTTTCATGAGCATAAATCCGAAAAACAGACTGAATAAAGAGTATCCGTCTTTTTGGATTTGAATATTAACTTCTGCAATTTTATTACTCCAGTCTATTTCAAGCATTTTTGAGAAAAAAGGTGATTTCCATCCTTCGGGGGTGAGAGATGAGAGTAGCTCGGGGGTGACTTGGTTCATTGCTATAATGCCTATTATGAGTGCCGAAATCGACATGATAGCATATTGCAGTACATCTGCCCATACAATACTCGACATACCTCCCATAATAGCATAAAACGTGGCAAATATGGTAAATACTATGCCGTATACGTGTGGTATATATTCCGGATTGATTATAGTAGGCGATATGCCTATGGTAGAACAGACAAATGGCCATGGAATAAAAAGCATAAGAAATTTACCCAGGCCTACAAATCCGTAAGCCAACATAGAAAGACCTATAATTAATGCAAATATAATAACTATACCGTGGGAGAGTTTACTGCCCGTGCCTTTGCCAAAACGTGTAGCTATCCATTCTGCACCGGTTGTTACATTTGATTTTCGGAGCCAGGCAGATAAAAACATCATAAGAAATATTTGATTGAATGTTGGCCATACCCACGGAATCCATACACTTTTGAGTCCATATACAAACATGAGGCTTATGAGCCACATGGTACCGGATATGTCAAACATGCCTGAGGCATTTGATATGCCAAGCATATACCATTTGAGTCTGTTGCCTCCTAATAAATATTCTGTTTTGTTTTTTTGAGCTTGTTTTTTAAAATAAATTCCTATAAAAACAGTTGCTAATACATAGAGTAAAATAACTAAAAAATCAATTAAGGATAGTACCATAGGATGTATGTTTTAAAATTAGTCAAAAATAATAAAAACTGATTTGTTATTGATTTTTTTTGAAGATAAATTATACTCTTAATGTAATCATTTTATTTTTTTTTGAGTTCGGGACTAAGAGTTTCATTTTTATTTCCGATTTTTGTATATATTTTAAGTAATAGAATATGGAAATGAATATACAAGTTGTACGTGCTACTCATGAGCATGAAAAATATTCGAAAGATATTTCGGATATGATTTATGAAGCTTCGAAAAATAAAGGAGCCGGATTAGCACAGCGTTCGCCCAATTATATTTTAAATAAAATTCGTGAAGGAAAGTCTGTTATAGCTTTTGTAAATGATATACTCGCAGGTTTTTGTTATATAGAAACCTGGCAGCATAATATGTTTGTTGCAAACTCAGGTTTAATTGTTTCTTCTGATTTCAGAGGTTTGGGAATAGCCAAAAAAATTAAAGAAGAGGCATTTGCGTTATCGCGTGACTTGTATCCCGATGCCAAATTATTTGGGCTTACGACCAGTGAGGCGGTTATGAAAATAAATTCCGGTTTGGGGTATCGTCCCGTGAGTTATTCAAAATTAACTGAAGATGATGCTTTTTGGAAAGGGTGTGAAACCTGTGCTAATTATGATATTCTACAACGTATGAATAGAAAAATATGTTTGTGTACTGGTATGGTTTATAACCCGGAAGAACACAATGATTCGTCAGAAAAAAATAACAATAATAAAAAATAACAATATATGTCAAAAGTTGCGGTTCTTGCATTTAGCGGTGGTTTAGATACCTCATATTGTGCAAAGTATTTTTCTCAGGAAATGGGATATACCATTCATTCAGTAATTATAAATACCGGTGGTTTTTCGCACGAAGAGCTTGAGGAAATGGAGCGGAAAGCTCATGCACTTGGTGTTGCTAAACATGTATGTATTGATATTACACAGGAATATTATAAAAAATGTATTAAATATATGATTTTTGGTAATATTCTGAAAAATGATACATATCCACTTTCGGTTAGTTCGGAGCGAGTGTTTCAGGCAATTGCTCTTGCTAAATATGCACGCGATGTGAAAGCTGATAGCATTATTCATGGAAGTACCGGTGCTGGAAATGATCAGGTGCGTTTTGATTTAGCATTTAATGTTATTTGTCCGGATATTGAAATAGAAACTCCTGTGCGTGATGGAAAATTATCGCGTGAATTTGAAATTAATTATTTGCGTGAAAATGGTATTGATTTCGATTTTGAGAAAGCTGAATATTCTATTAATCAAGGTATATGGGGAACAAGTATTGGGGGTAAAGAAACATTAGATTCTAAAGAGACAATTCCGGAGTATGCTTATCCTTCACAATTAACAACGAATGAACCGGAAGAAATAAGTTTACAGTTTGATAAAGGGGAGTTAGTTGCTTTAAATGATGTGCTGTATGAAAATCCGGTTGATATTATATTAAAATTGCAGAAAATTGCCTCGCAATATGCTATCGGACGAGGAATGCATGTAGGCGATACCATTATTGGTATAAAGGGACGTGTTGCGTTTGAAGCTGCGGCTCCTATGATTATCATAAAGGCTCATCATCAACTGGAAAAACATAATCTTACCAAATGGCAGCTATATTGGAAAGAACAGTTGGCAAATTGGTATGGTATGTTGTTGCATGAAGCTCAATATCAGGAACCGGTTATGAGAAATATTGAGAAGTTTTTTGATGATTCTCAAAAACATGTCTCCGGAAAAGTTAAGGTAAAATTGATGCCGTATAATTTTGAAGTTATTGGTATTGATTCTAAATATGATTTAATGCAGGCTGAGTTTGCTCAATATGGTGAGTTAAATACTGCTTTTACAGGTGAGGATGTGCGTGGATTTACTAAAATTTTATCTAATCAAATCAAATTATTCGATTCGGTGGATTAATAATAAGGTGACAAGGCATAAGGCATAAGGCATAAGGGTTTAAGAATTGACGATATCTTATATCTAAAATCCTCTCAGCAATATTGATTATGCTGTCTTTTCAAGGCGATGAACATGTGGTTCATGCCAAGGGGCGTTGCTATTGGGCTGAATTGGTACACGATTTCAGCCAAATATCTATAAAGCATTTTTCAAAACGCAGACAGATTTCTTTGAACCGACATTTTCATTAAGCATTGACAATTTGTCAATTATTCAAGTGAACATTTATATTTCATACTATTTTTGTTCGTTATTTTCAAATTCAGGAATATCGTTTTCTTAATCTTTTATATTACCTTTGCATCAAAATTAATCACGAATTATGGCTCAGAATTCATTATTAGATAAACTTGAAAGTTTATATTTCAAGTTTGAGGAAGTAGAACAGCAAATTACCGATCCTGATATTATTGCGGATCAAAAACGATTTGTGCAGTTAAACAAAGATTATAAAGAACTGCAAAATATTGTAGAAGCATACAAAAATTATAAAAATATATTAGACAATATAGAGAGTGCCAAAGAAATTTTAGCTGAAGAACATGATGCTGAAATGCGCGAAATGGCAAAGATGGAACTGGAAGAATTACAGGAAAAAGTTCCTGAAATTGAGGAAGATATTAAATTATTGTTGATTCCCAAAGATCCGCAGGATTCCAAAAATGCTATTCTTGAAATTCGTGCCGGAACAGGAGGAGATGAGGCTTCATTGTTTGCGGGTGAATTGTATAGAATGTATGTAAAATATTGTGAACACAGAAATTGGAAAATTTCTATGACTACCTCTACAGAAGGTACTCAGGGGGGGTATAAAGAAATTATAGCAAATGTGACCGGTAATGGTGTATATGGTATTTTAAAATACGAATCTGGGGTGCATCGTGTGCAACGGGTGCCGCAAACAGAAACTCAGGGGCGTGTTCATACTAGTGCTGCAAGTGTTGCTGTATTGCCTGAGGCTGAAGAGTTCGATATTGATTTAAACATGAGTGATGTGCGAAAAGATACATATTGCTCTTCTGGTCCGGGAGGACAGTCTGTAAATACTACCTATTCTGCTATCAGGCTTACGCATATTCCTACGGGGATAGTGGTAACCTGCCAGGATGAAAAATCACAGTTGAAAAATTTGGACAAAGCTACTAAAGAACTTCGTTCACGCTTGTATAGTATAGAGTATGAAAAATATTTAGATGAAATTTCTTCGCAACGAAAAACTATGGTTTCTACCGGTGATCGTTCGGCAAAAATTCGTACGTATAACTATCCACAAGGTCGTGTGACAGACCACCGTATAAATTTAACATTGTATAATTTACCCGCTATTCTTGATGGTGATTTAGATGAAATAATTAACAAATTGATTGTAGAGGAAAATGCGGAGCGACTTAAAGCCAGCGATTTGCAATGATAGATAATGATGTGTATTCCCGTATTTCTTCACTTTTTTCACGTCAGGTTTCCGGTACTGTTTCTTCTATAGAACCTATAACAGCGGCGGGGTCGTCTCGTAGTTATTTTCGTATAACAACCCAGGATGGTTTCTCTGCTATTGCTTGTAAAGGAACGCAGATTGATGAAAATTATACTTTTTTGTATTTTTGTTCGTGTTTGTTTGAAAAAGGCTTGCCTGTACCCCGGATTATTGCCTATGAGGATGAACCTTGGATATATATTCTCGAAGATTGCGGAACAACAGATTTGTTAACTGCAAAAAAAGCATATTCTCCTGAGCAAACTATGTCTGTGTATAAACGTGTTTTGCAAGACTTAATTCAGTTTCAAATACGGGGGAAAGATTGTGATTTTTCTCGAACTTTCATGCGTCCTGTTTTTGACCAAACTGCTATGAAATGGGATTTATCTTATTTTAAATATTATTATGTAAAACTTTCGGGGGTGGAGTGTAATGATCAAAAGTTGGAGGAAGATTTTAATACTCTTATTGCTTTTTTATGTACGGCTGAGCAATCATATTTTATGTATCGCGATTTTCAGGGGCGAAATATCTTGATACAAGATACAGATTTATTTCGGTATATTGATTTTCAGGGTGCTATGAAAGGTCCCCTACAGTATGATGTTGTGTCGTTGCTTTATCAGGCAAAAGCCGGGCTTACTCCAGAACAGAGGAGTGAATTGCTTAGTTTTTATATAGCAGAGGTTCAAAAATATACGTCAATTAATCCTGAAAAATTTTATGATGTATTTCAGGGGTTTGTGTTGCTGCGTATATTGCAAACATTGGGGGCATATGGTTTACGGGGTATAATAGAGGGAAAACCGCATTTTATTTCCAGTATTCCTGCAGCAGTAGAAAATCTCCAGCAACATGTACACTTGTTAAAGAACATAATTTCCTTACCATATTTATATTCACTTATAACCGATTTGCCGGTTATTCAAAAGTCTTAATTTATGAGTAGATCTACATTAACTGTTCGCATTACTAGTTTTTCATTTAAAAAAGGATATCCTGCCGATCCTACAGAACATGGTGGTGGCCATGTTTTTGATTGCCGTGCTGTGCCCAATCCCGGAGTATTAGAGGAGTATAAGTCACTTACTGGTCGTGATGCACAAGTTGCTGAATATTTACAGCAACAAGTGGCAAGTAACGAATTTATGTTGCATACGCATGCAATTGTTGCACAAAGTGTTGTGCGATATCTTGAGCGGGGTTTTTCTCATTTGATGGTTTCATTTGGATGTACCGGTGGACAACATCGTTCGGTATATTTTGCAGAGCAATTAGCGACTTATTGTAGTACTGCTTTTCCTGTATCTGTTGTAGTACAGCATAGAGAACAGGAGATAGAGTATACAAAATAACCAGACTGCTTTATTCGCTTTGGTGTTTGATGTGTGTTACAATATTTTCGTATTCATGTGGAGCAAACCAGCTGTAGGCAGTGTTTCTTTTTATCCATGAAATTTGGCGTTTTGCATAGTGGCGTGAATGCTGTTTTATTTTTTCTATTGTATATTCTTTTGAATATTCAGCATTGAAATACGCAAAAAACTCTTTATATCCAACAGTCTTGAGTGCAGTATGGTGTTTGTATGGAAGCATAGCATGTGCTTCATTTTCCAAACCGGCTCGAATCATTGCATCTACGCGGGAATTGATACGAGCATATAACTCTTCGCGTGGTAAATTCAGAGCAATATGAACAGGAGTAAAATCACGTGGTGTTTGTGGTTGATTCCGAATAGAGCTGTAGGGCTTGCCTGTTTGTAAACATACTTCTATTGCACGCATGAGCCGAGCAGGATTTTTTAAATCAACTTGAGCATAGTAGTCGGGATCCAGTTTTTTGAGAGTTGTACGTAAACTTTCAACTCCCTCATTTTCCAATTGAGAAATAATTGAAGCACGTAATTCCGGTTCAATGTCAGGTATGTCGTCTATACCGTTGCACACGGCATCTATATACATTCCCGATCCACCGCACAAAACGATATAGTTGTGTTTTTGAAATAAGGATGAAAGGAGTGTTATAACATCTTTTTGAAACAGGTATGCATTGTAATAGTCGGTAATAGAAAGATTGCCAACAAAATGGTGTGGAACAGCCTTACGTTCTTCATGCGTTGGGGCGGCAGTACCAATAGGAATTTCTTTGAAAAACTGACGTGAATCAGCAGAAATTATTTCGGTGTTGAACTGTTTTGCAATATGAATAGCAGTGTTTGTTTTACCTACCCCTGTAGGACCGGATATAACAATCAGGTACTTTTTTGCTTTAGCTGTGCTCATATTGTTTATTGTTATTCTTCCTCCGAGTCATCAAAAAAATCGTCTTCTGATAAATCGTCAAAAATTTCTTCAGAATCGCGGAGCAGAGAAATAATATCATCTTCGCTCATTGTGGGTGGATTCCCGGTTTTGTGTGTACAAACAGGATAATCAGTGTCTTCATTTTTATCCATAACCTCAGTAACGGTTATAAATAATCCTCGGTCATTAAATTGGTCAAAAATGTATATTAACCTGTCATTAAGAGAGGTAATGTGTTCATGTATGAGTGTGTCAGACATTGTTGATGTTGTTGAATATTCATCATTCATATCAAGTAAAGTAATTTCATGTCCTTTTTCCCATTCATCGTTTGATACAAAAAATGATGATATTTGATCATTTTTAAAGCAACATTCTTTTTGTATAAGTGAATGAAGAGATGCAAATGTGTTTTTTTTATCAATTTCCACAATCATAAAAAAAGTTTCTACTTCATCAGAAATAATACGTAATTTAAAAATCATATAAATTAAATATTTAATAAAAAGTTAAGAGTATCAACATTGTCGGCATATTCCGAAATTCGAGGTTGTTGTGTTTTTCCCGGTTCTACAGTGTGTGGTTCTAAAAAAATATTCTGCGAACATGCAATACACTGAAGTTCGTTTGCTACAGTAGTAATTTGATGTTGTACGGTAGAAATATCGCTGTATGTTTCGTAAAAGAGAACACCCAATGGCGAATGAAGTTGAGTATCTTCTTTGAGAATCATAAAACCGGTGTCTAAATGCTCAATTTGGTTGAGCAGGTAAACAGAACGGTTATATTCGTAGTTATTCATGTATTTATTGTGTGATTGGAGTGAGTTGAATTGCATAAACTCATCAAGAATTTTTGTAACATCAATAGATTCATGAATATATAATTTTGAAATATTTCGGCATCCTAATCCAAAATATGAAAAAACATCTGAACCGATTCCTGTATATTCTTTTGCCGAATCTTCAGGTACAACAACACCAACAGAAGTCCGGTTTTTACGAATTATATGCGGATATTTGCCAAAATAATATTTAAAATAACGGGAAGAATTATTTGAACCTGTACAAATAACAGCATCAAAAGACGGTAGTAGTTCCGTACAAATTTCGTATTGCGAAGCAAATGCAGGTTCAATTTCGGATAAAAGTTTAAGAATATATGGTATTAAGACAGAATCTTTCGATGAGGTTTTAGCAATTAAATAATTTCCGGAAATCAATACACATAAAGCATCATGAAAACCAACAGCCGGAATGTTCCCGGCCATAATAACAGCTACACGTTTTGGTTGGTGTGCTGAAAAACTGTACTGAGCAATCCATTGATGCACTTCATTTTTGTGCAACATATCAGCTATTTCAGAAAGAGCTGTTATGATATTGTTGTACGTAAACCAAGGATTTTTTTGCTCAGCTTTCGTAATGACAGCAATAAATTCAGCATCAGAAAGAGTATCGCATTTTTTAGCAAGTACGTTACCGAGTTCAATAAAAGCATTTGACCGTTCCGAAATATTCATATAACAAAAATATAAAAACTATATGATTTTCTCAGGCTTATTACACATAAAAAAGCACTACCTCCATCTCTTTTATTTTTATGCACTGTGATGTAGGTTTGAATATTTCAGTACCATTGTCATAAGCTTATGAGATCTCACGGTTATTATACTGTTCGAAAACAAAGGGTGAAATACAAGTTTAGAAAAATATATTTGACTTTATGTATACTCTTTTAGGACACTTCTAATAGTTTGGAAATATATTAACGTGAGTTCGATATAATTTTTGAGTTCAGGACGCTTAGAAATAGCAAGATTCGATTAAAAATAATGAGTATTATCGGGATAAATCGAATTATTTTTAACAAGAAGATTGCTGTTTATAAGCGTTTCATTGATTGCTTTGTGTAAAATATTGAATATGTGCGTTAAATCTCTTCATCTTATCCCGATAAGATTCATCGATTTGCCTTAAATTCAACATTTTACATCAACCTGAACTTGAAAAATTACGTCGAACTCACGGTATTAAACACAATACCATAATCAATAAATAGAATATGAAGAAAAATGCAATTGTTTGTTTATGTGTTATATATTGTTGTTATTACAAAATAAGAAACATTTCAAAAATTAATGTCATTATTTGTATATGTATATGAACTTTTTTTATTTTTGAATATGAAATATCCGCAAAAAAATATTTATGATGCTCTTTTATAGAACAATAAGAACTCTGCAGATAGTGGCAATACAAACAAGTGTGGTGAATATTTTATGGTTGGCGGTAATGTAACGAGACTACTAAAAACTGTAGAAATATGACACATTTTATTAAACCTAAATTATTAAAAGAAGGAGATAAAGTTGCAACCATTTCACTTTCGTGGGGAGGGGCTGGTGAATTACGAAATAGATATGAAATTGGTAAAAAACAACTTGAAAAAACTTTTGGATTAAGAGTTGTTGAAACTTCAAACGCACTAAAATCAGCCGAATACCTATCTAAAAATCCTAATAGCTAACCGCTGAAAATGGATTGTACGGGATAAAGGCATTTTAATAGACAGGAAGTTTCGGATTGTATACAGATGAGATGTGAAAAAGCTAGTCTGATTGATAGATTAATATAAACCGTTACGTTATATTATAGTTGAAATTAATGATTTGAATTTCGAACTTAAATTTATCAGCTGCCAAGATGAATTACTTGTTATAGGGCAGGTATGGTTTGCAGAAAAAATAATCCGGAGCATTGCTCCGGATTATATGTGTATTATGAGTATTTTTTAATAAGACTATCAAACACGGCATTGAGTTCAGGATCTACTTTTGCAAAATCCGGATGATTTGTGTACCATTCTGCAATTTCTTGTGCACCTTCAGAAAATGGGGTTGTGCATTCAAAATCGGGAACTAATGCTTTTATTTTTGAATTGTCAAAAATCATCGAATGGGTTTTGTCTCCCAGCAGGCTATCTCCCATATCTTTATGGTGTTGTGCTATCACGTCCGATGGAACATGTACTATGTGCGGCGTTTTATGAAAAGCTGCACCCAGAATTTCATATATACCATTCCAGGTTAGCCACTCATCCGAAGTAATGTGAAAAGCCTCACCAATAGCTTCTTTTCTGCCAAATAGTCCGACAATACCTTTAGCAAAGTCTGTATGGTGCGTAAGTGGCCATATAGAGGTGCCATCTCCGTGTATAACTACGGGTTGGTCGTGCAATATACGGTGAAGAACCGTATAGCCGCCTTCAAGTGGTAATAATGTTTTGTCGTATGTATGTGACGGACGCACAATAGTCGCAGGAAAATTTTCTGCTGCGTGCATGTCACATAAAATATCTTCGCATGCAATTTTATTGCGAGAGTATTCCCAGAACGGATTTTCGCGTGGGGTTTCTTCTGTCACCGGCAGTGTTTGTGGCGGGGTCTGGTAAATTGAGGCCGAACTTATAAAAATAAACTGTTTTGTCTTATTTTTAAACAGTTCAATGTTTTGTTCAATATGTTCGGGAACAAAAGAAATAAAATCTACCACTACATCAAAACTCATGTCTCCAAGAGCTTTTTGTACCAGTTCCGGATTTCGTATATCTGCTTCAATATTGGTGACGCCCGTAATTGTTCGAACAGAAGACGATAATCCTCGTGTTAAATTATAAACTTTCATGCCGCGGTTTACGGCTAATTGAGAACATGCAGAACTAATAATACCTGTTCCGCCAATAAATAAAATGTGTAACATAAATTAGGATGCTTTTGTATGTGTTAAATAAAATCAAAATGTTCTTGTTCGGTTATTTTTTCGCAATAAAAGCACTGCAAACTTACCGGATTGTCTGCCAAAACGGTATATTTCGGTTTAATGTCCTGATGGTTTGTAATGCACGAAGGATTAAAGCATTTTGTAATACCATGAATGTATTCGGGGACTGTAACTTTTTGCTTTTCAACAACTCTGTAGTCTTTTATAATGCTGAGTCGTGCATGAGGAGCAAGAATTGCGATTTTATTAATTTCGTCTTGTTCAAAAAATTTATCAGCTATTTTAATAATAGCTTTGCTGCCAAGTTTTTTGCTTTCCAGATTAGACCCAAATGTGATTTGAGAATCTATACGTTCGAGACGAAGAATAGAAATGATTTTAAATAAATTTTGACTGGGAATATGATCTATTACCGTACCGTGTTTTATGGCACTTACATTAAGGTGTTTTCTGGGGAAAGAGTCCATATTGTTGAGAGTTATATAAGATCTAATATTAAACTTATAATTGCTTGCCGAGTATATATGCCATTTTTAGCTTGCTGAAAATAATAAGCCTTAGGGTTTGTATCTACACATTGGCTAATTTCATTTACCCGTGGTAAGGGATGTAAAATTCGCAGATTGTCTTTGGTATTTTTCAGCATTGAATTTTTAAGAACATATAAATTTTTGTTTTTCTCGTATTCTATGGGGTCAGAGAATCGTTCTTTTTGTACACGAGTCATATATATAATATCCGAATCGGATAATACAGCGTGTAGATCATCAAATTCTTCAAAAGGAATATTGTGCTTTCCGAGAATTTTTTTGTATTCAATCGGTAATGAAAGTTCATGTGGAGATACAAAATTAAAACGTGGCGAAAAGGACATCATTGCCATGATTAGCGAATGTACTGTTCGGCCGTATTTTAAATCACCAACCAGAGAAAGTGTAAGATTTTTTAAGGTATGTTGGGTTTTGTAAATTGAGTACAAATCAAGTAATGTTTGTGTCGGATGTTGGTTAGCTCCGTCGCCGGCGTTTATTATAGGTACCGGAGATATTTCACTGGCGAATTTTGCTGCTCCTTCATGGGGGTGTCGCATAATAATCAGGTCGCAGTAGTTCGCAACGGTTAATATACTGTCTTTTAAAGACTCACCTTTTGTAGAACTTGAGGTGTTGCTGTCAGAAAAACCAATAATTCTCCCACCCAAATGATTTACAGAGCTTTCGAAACTTAGTCTGGTACGGGTAGATGGTTCAAAAAATAATGAGCCAATAACTTTACCTTTGAGTATATTTTGATGTTTATGTGCTTCAAATTCCGAAGCTATTTGTATGATTTTTTGATATTCCTCAATTTTGTAGTCGAGAATAGAGACTAAACTTTTTCCTTTCATGTATGTATACGAATAAAAAAAGCTGATATTACCATCAGCTTTATTAAATTATTTGCTTTCTAAATCATCAAAATTTACATCGGAAAAAGATTCCGTATTGTTTTTTGAATCCTGAAGTTCCGGTGAATTTTCTTTAATGAAGTTCAATGCTGTTTGAAATCCATCATTGAATTTTTCGAAATCTTCAGGATAAAGAAAGATTTTGTGTTTTTCGTAGGTAAATTTACCCTCACTTTGAAAAATACGTTTACTTTCTGTAAGTGTAAGAAAATATTCACCATTACGGGATTGTTTTACGTCGAAAAAATACGTTCGTTTCCCGGCTCTTACCACTTTAGAGAAGGCATCTTCTCTATGTTTTTTTTGTTGTTCTTGCTCACTCATGATAAAAAATCTTTAATAATTCTTCATTCAAAGATACGTAAAAATACTTGTATAAATAATTCAAAATTGATAATAATTTTCAAAAATTTATTTTACTTAAATATATTAATAGTATTTTTACGCAAATATAAAGAACTGTCGTAATAAATTATCTAAAAAGTAATGTATTTTTTTTCACAATATAAACGAGGAATTTTTAATAAATACCGAAAAGGGATGCCGGTTTTTGAAATGTTTACCAAAGATTGCGGTCATATGTTCATAATGATTCAGAATATGTTGTTTCATTCGACTAAACATAAAAAAGTATTGGTTTTTCCTCATTATCCGAGTCGTGGGTCTACGTTATATAAAATACTACGTCGTCTTCGTTGTACTGTTACAAACAAACCGTCTCGTGATTTTTCGTGTGCTGTGTATTGGGAGTATCTTACAGAGCGTAAAGAATATGCTTTTCTCGAACAATGTGTAAAAACACATAGAGTTGTGAATTTACAGAGCAGAGATATTAGTAAATTTTTTGTAGATTCTGTTTTTTCGGAGGTATTTGGGTATTCTACCCAGGTAAATCCGGTTGAATATTCCGGCAAAATTGTGCAAAAGAGTGATACGAATGCTCTGCATGATGGTGTTATTTTGCAGGGACCGCTCGAAAATACTGATGAAGGATCAATATATCAAATTTTGATTGATAATAGTCTGTCTTCTGAATTGGTTGTTGATTTACGTGTGGTTGTTGTAAAACATATTATGCCTTTTGTATATATTAAATATCGTGATATTTCTGAACGGTTCCAAAACACAACGGTACAAACAGAATTAAAACCGATAGAAGATATGCTGTCTCAGGTAGAAATTAATTTGTTGCAGGTGTTTTGTGATGCAATTTATTTAGAATATGGTGAATTAGATGTATTACGAAATAATACTGATGGAAAGATATATATTGTTGATGTTAATAATACACCACAAGGTCCGCCGGCTCACACTTTACCTCAAGATGCTGAGTATGCACTGAATGAAATTGCACATGCTTTTGAACGTGAATTTTTGATGAGTAAAAAAGAGAGAACGTATGATAAGAAAAATACTGCTGTTTAGTTTTATATGTATGTTGACTACTTTTGTTCTCAGAGCACAAAGTACAGATTCTGTTTCTTCTCCGAAAATTGGGTTGGTATTGAGTGGAGGTGGAGCAAAAGGCTTTGCACATATTGGTGTGTTGAAAGTGTTGGAGGAGCATGGTATTTACCCCGATTATATTAGTGGTACCAGTATGGGTGCAATTGTGGGTGCTTTGTATGCTATGGGCTATACCGCCGATGAAATTTCGGAGATAAATCAACGATTAGATTGGAGTAAGATTTTTTCCGATAATGTGTCATTAAACAAAATTGTGATGGAGGAAAAATATGAGTCTCAACGATATTTATTTAATTTCAAAATTTATGACCGAAAAATAAAATTACCATCAGGTCTTATTCAGGGGCAACAGTTAGAATATTTATTGTTGGATTTAATGTGGCCAAATTATACATATCAGAATTTTGATAGTCTTACTGTTCCTTTTCACTGTGTATCGGTAGATTTGTTGAGTGGAGATATTGTTGAGTTTTCTGCCGGAAATTTAGTACAGAGTGTGCGGGCTAGTATATCTATCCCGAGTGTGTTTACGCCTGTGCTTATGGATTCTATGGTATTGATAGATGGTGGTGTGGCTCGCAATTTTCCTGTTCAGGAAGTGTTGGATATGGGAGCAGATATTGTTATAGGTGTAAATATTGGATTTAAACAAGAAATTGAATTGGAGGATTTATCTTCATTGTCTGATGTGTTGGTTCGTTCTATGGCATTGGGGGCTATAAACGATGCGAAAATTCAATGCGATAAAGTTGATTTTTTAATATCGCCTGATTTGAAAGGTATGGGGCCTTCGGATTTTTCGAAATTTCAGGAAATAGAAGAGCTTGGAAAAGAGGCTGCCATGGCACAGATTTCTCAAATTGACTCTTTTCTCGATAGTGTACATATAGAATTGCGTAATCCTCATTGTGTTCGCATTCCTCAAAAAGTATTGATTGATGATTTCAGGGTAGAGGGTATACACAATTTGTCGGAGGAGTATGTTGTGGGGCAATCATTACTGCAAGCCGGAAAATATGTATCTAAAACCGATTTGCGCAATGCTATAGAACGTTTGTATGGTACACAGCAGTTCGAGAAAATTACCTATAGCCTTGATTCTTTAACCGATACTTCGTTTGTATTAGTCTTTAATGTTCGTGAAATAAATAAAATCTCTTTTGGTTTTAGTCCGTATTATAGCAATCAAACTCAAATAGCATTGATGTGTAATGTGACTATTCGTAATTTTTTGTTTCCGGCTTCTCGTTTATTATTTACCGGAAAAATAAGTGAAAATCCGGCAACTCGTTTTGAGTTTGATAAATTTATCGGGAAAAATCAGCGTCTTATTAACTATTATTTTGTTCATACATATAGAAATAATTTTTCTTATTATGCACAGGGATATGATTATGGTGATTATGTGTTTTCAAATGGACATGTCGGAACAGGACTTAAATATTCATTCGGGCTCAATACTCAATTTGGGGTAGAGGGGGTATATGTATATGAAAAAATTGATACCAAAAATAATTTGCAAATTATTGTTCCTGAATCAGAGTTTGCTAGTTTTCATGTGAACGGACATGTTTTAGCCGGGTTTTATCATGTAAACACTACTGATGATTTATATGTACCTACACGCGGACGAATTGTGAATGTGCGGGGTGAATTTAATTATAAACCCAATGCAGATTTACATATTTCAAATAATACGGTGTCTGATAAAAATGTTAATTATAATTCTTTTTTTACGGGTATACTCGATTTTCAGTGGTATCAATCACCAATTACTGCTCTTACCATACATTCGGGGGTGTCGGGGGGAATTAATTTTAATGATAATGATGTTATCGGTAAATTTTTTCTGGGTGGCAAACAGGCTGATGTGCGTTTGCATACCAAAGAATTCGATGGGTATAATTTAGGGGAAATTGTTGCGTCTGATTATGCTGTGGGATTTATTGGTGCTCGTTATAATGTGTTTAATAGTTGGTATCTTGCGACCCATGCAAGTTTTGGATATATTAATGGTTTTATTGATGAATTTATTGATAAAAATAAATCTTATTTTTTTAATCAATATAAATTGGGATATACGGCCGGTATAACTTATAATTCACCATTAGGTCCGCTTCAGTTATTAGTTGGATCTAATGTTGATGATAATATTGCTCGGTTTTATTTGAATGTGGGGTTTCCTTTTTAAGGATGTTGTTTCGAAACAGTGTGAAATATGGTATAATGTAGATTTTTTAACTATAAACGTATGAGACGAATACAATTTTTTATGTATGTGCTTTGTTTAATTCCGAGTGTGTTATATTCTCAGGAATGGGCTCCGGTTGGGGCAAAATGGTATTACAGCCATGTTGATGGCCTTAGTGCATATCTGACTGTTATGGAAAGTGTGAAAGATACTGTTATTCAGCATAAAAAATGTAGTGTGCTTGAGTCGCGGCGGATATATAGAGAAATGCAGCCCAATGGCGATTATTTTTGGGATACTACATTAATTTCTCGCAAATTTGTGCATTATAATAATGATGATACGTTATTTTATTATAAAGACACAGTTTTTTTACCGTTATATGTGTTTAATGCTGCACAAGGAGACACCGTAGTAGTTGAAAAATCATCTCTTTGCGAGTCATCGGGTGAGTATGCATATATATTGGAATATATAGTAGATAGCAGTACAACCAAACATGTGAATAATACAGATCTTATGTATGTGTATAACAGTCCTACTAATGAGGCTGATTTTGTATTAAGCCAGCCTGAAGTTGATAATATACATCCAATTATTGAATATATTGGTTCTACCAAATATTTTTTTGGTGTGTATAAGCATGCTTTTTTAGAAGGTGATATAAATTGTCTTCGTTGCTATACGTATAATGATTTTACCTATAAAGCCGATTCTTGGGATAGGGATTGTGACTATTTACCACCGTTGGAGTCATTTTCATCTGCAAAAAAAACATCTGTAGATACCGAATTTGGGATATATCCAAATCCTTTTGACTCATATGTGGAGTTTCAATTCCCGGGTGATGTGACATCATATACTATATGCGATATGTTTGGACATGTTGTGTATCGCGGAACGGAAAAAACAGTGTATTTGGATTTTTTACCATCGGGTATGTATTTTATGAATATTATGAAACATGATGTATGTGTAAAAACTATGCCACTTATAGTGAAGTAATAATTTGATGTGTCTGTTTTTTGCTGATGAGATATATTATACAGGTGTGGTTTTGGTAAAAAATAAAACTCGGTATACGCATAAAAAACGATACTGTTTTATGTGTATTTCATTATATTCAATTATTTTTTGAGCTCTTTATTAATTAAATACAACACGTAATTTTATGTGCAAATTTTGTTCCGATATATAGAAACGGATATGTGTCAAACGAATAATACAAGAATCACATAATTAATGAGTATGCGTTTTAACAGATAAAAATAACAACTGGCATGAATGTCACGCTCAGATATATGTACAGGTGAAACTATTTTTTTCAGGACACATATGTTATGTATTGTCTTTGTCTTTTATAATATTTATGCTGCGGGTATGACCAAATAATTCAATAGATTTTTTGTTGTATGCTTCGGCAGCTTCATGAACAGTGTTGAACACACCCAGACGAATAGGTTTTCGTTTGTGATAGATTACAGCACGAAATTTATTTCTGTCCTGTACGATGCCTCTGTATCCAAATTTATTGTTGGTTTTATTGGTATTTCGTATTACATTAGCTAATGTTGTCCATTCTATGTTTTCCATACGACAATCCAGAGGATTTCCATTGTTAAAACGGACATATAATTTTTTTTCGCTTTCAGGTTTATCAATAAACTTTTCTGCTATTAATTTATGTAAATAAATAGTTTGGCATTTTGTTGATTTATCTTCTTGTTTCCAGTGTTTTTGGAAAAAAGCATATCCGCTTGCGTGTTTTCTGAGATTCTCCACAAATTTAATGCGTTGTAAATCAGGATTATTTAAAATATAATCATATGATTCTTTGTCAACGATAGCTATATCGTCGCTATTTTTTAGTGAAAATGTATAATCCATAATAACTCTGCCCTTTGTTATTTTAATCGTTGTGTAATAAAAACTCTCAAATGCAAAAATATGTATAATTTTTCAAAATATGTTTTTTTTCTTAAAAAAAATGTCAGTATGTTTGTCGCGGATTTGGTGCATATAAGATTTTTCATTTTGTATGTTAAAAGGGAATCCGGTTAGAATCCGGAACTGTTTCCGCAGCTGTAGATCCTGAAGATTCTCAACAATTCTTCACAACCACTGTTTGCATGGGCAAATGGGAAGGTAGTTTGAGAAAGGATGAGTCAGAAAACCTGCCATATCGTTAATTATAAAATGATCGGAATAATCATTTTATGAAATAAATATATATGAATAAAATAGTATGTTTTTTTTTGTTAGTAATGTTTTTTGTGCAGTCTTTTGCTCAACAGTCTGATGATACGGTTGTTATGTCAAAAGTTACTGTGATAGCTCATCCGGAACGTTTTTTTTCGGATGGTGCAAAATTAGAAATTATTGATTCTGCGGCATTATCATCTCCCTCGGCAACTACATTATCTGATGTATTAATGCAATCGACTACATCATTGGTAAAATCGTATGGGCATTCTGGTGCTGCATCTTCGCTTTCGTTGCGGGGGGCAGGTGCATCTCGCTCGGCTGTTTTGTGGGAGGGGTTTCAGTTAAATTCTATAACAATGGGAGAAGCTGATTTGTCATTATTGCCGGCACAGGCTTTTAATTATGTCGCTATAGACCATAGTGGGTCTGGTACTTTATATGGAAGTGGTTCTGTGGGGGGTGCTCTTAATTTAGGGTATA
The DNA here is from genome assembly GCA_046482735.1 of Bacteroidales bacterium. Taxonomy (GTDB): domain Bacteria; phylum Bacteroidota; class Bacteroidia; order Bacteroidales; family UBA1715; genus JAQICB01. The sequence goes on from JAWOEL010000141.1 coordinate 30,477, forward strand.
AACCCCGATGGCGAACGCATAAAGATTTTTCGGTGAGTTTATCGCAAGCGAGTTTTCAAACGTATAATGCGTCTTTTCAGCATACTATAGAAAATACCCGTATGAGCCTTTCCGGCACCAGTTTTTATGTTGAATCCGAAGGTGATTTTCCGTATTATGACTATGTACGTTTAGATACTTTTAACCGTACTAATGCTGCATATAATGCATATGGCTTGGTCGAAAACTTTCATTATAAATTTTCGCATACTGCACTTATGCGTGCCGGATTGTGGTATCAGGTAAAAAATGCCGAATTGCCCGGAATACTCGGTTCGAGTCTCGAAAATGCGGAGCATCAAAAAGATTCGAGTTTGCGTGTGTTTGCTTTATTTAAAAAATCTTTTGATAAAAGTATCGTGACTATAAAATCCGGATTGTTTAATACTCATCAGTTATACACCAAAAAAATGTCTTCGATTGATTCATTATATTCTACGTATAGTGATATACATAATACGCAAACCGTATCGTCGCTTACGTATAAAATGTTTATACATTCTGATATAACTGCTCATGTAGAAGGGGTGTATACATATAAACAGGCACGTGTGGCAGATTATGGAGACAATATTCGTGAACAGCAATATTCGGCAATTGCCGGTGTGCAGTATTCACCTGAAAAAATAAGTATTTCGGGTGGTTTTCGTCAGGATTATGTGCCGGATATATCTATTCCTTTTATTTATTCATGTGGATTAGAATATTATTGTGATACTCTTCCTTTGGTGTTTCGGATAACTATAGGAAAAAAATACCGACGCCCTACATTTAATGATTTGTATTGGTTGGGATGGGGTAATCCGGATTTGGTTTCGGAACATGGTTTTTCGTTTGAGTGTGGTGCACAATATACATATGAGCACAAACGACATGTTTTTGTGTCCGATGTTGCTGTATTTAATGCTGATATTAATGATATGATAATGTGGAAACCGTCTGGTTCTGTGTGGACGCCTATGAATGTGTCTCAGGCTCGTATTCAGGGGGCAGAGTTTCGGCTTGTTCATTCATATGCAACTTATAATAATGCTGTTTCTTTGAATCAGAAAATAGGATATGATGTGAATACTTCACATGTGGTGAAGATGGATTCCGATAATAGTGCTGAAGGGCATCAATTGTATTATGTTCCTAAATACAGTTTTCATTATGCACCATCTGTTCGCTATGATATGTGGCATATGGGGGCACATGTGAATTATCAATCTTTACGCTATTATGGTGCGGGTAAGTTCTTACCATCTTATTATACGCTTGATCTTTTTGTGAATTATACATTCTCAACTCAAGATGTATTGTCTGATTTACGCGTATCTGTTACCAATATTTCCGATGTGCGATATGAATTAATTCGTTCGTATCCTATGCCCGGACGTGCATTTGAATTCTCATTAAATTTTAAAATAAATAAATAAACGATTATGAAAACAATTTCTTTTTTAAAACAGGTAATAGTAAGTGTTTGTGCACTGGGTATAATTTCATGTGATGATACTCCGGAGCATGATTATCAGGGGTATGGAGCCGGAGTTTTAGTTGTGTGTGAAGGTGATTTCAATTCGAATAATGGTGCGGTAACGTTTATAAGCGATTCGTCTGTAACCCAAGATGTTTTTTCTGCTACTAATAGTCGTCCTTTAGGTGATGTGGTGCAATCTTTGGAAAAAGGAAACGAAAATGGCTATATTGTGGTTAATAATTCACAAAAAATTGAGGTTGTGGATTTAGAAACATTCGAAAGTGTAGGTATTATTCAGGGGCTGTCGTATCCTCGATATGCGATGGTGCATGATAATGGTTATGTTTATGTAACCAATGGAAACGGACACGCAAGTAATATGGTTTATGTTGTTAATCAGAACAACCTCCAGATAGAGGATTCTATTGCTGTAGGGGCTGGTCCGGATAAAATAGTTTCTGTTGACTCAAAGATTTTTGTAACCAATAGAGGAGGATGGATAAACGATAGTACTGTTTCGGTTATAAGTGCACAGACACATGTAGTTGATACTACTATTGCCGTTGGTGATGTGCCGGTGAGCATTGTGCCCGATAATACCGGTGATTTGATTGTTGTGTGTTTAGGCTTAACAACCTATGATGCTGACTGGAATCCTACAATTGTAAGTAATTCAAAAATTGTACGTTTAGATCCGGAAACATTTGAAATAGAAGAAGTACATAGTTTTGATCATCAGCTAGCAACTACGGGTTCAAACATTGCTGATGTGTATGAAAATGATATTTATTATATAGATAATGGTGTGTATAAATTAGAACAAAATGCTCAAACGCCGGAAAAAATAATTGATGGTACATTTTATGGTATTACAGTTAATCCTGAAAATGGAAATATATGGGTAAGTAATACTGAAAAAGAAACGCAACATTCAGTTGTTATATATTCTTCTGATGGGGTAAAAATTGATGAATACAATACTGAAAAATGGCCGAATGGGGTTGTTTTTTAAATATATACTCTAGTGATACGATTATCGGGCATACACTTTTTGGCTACATATAATTGTAATGCAGCTTGCCGTCATTGTTTTTTCGATACAAAGTCAGATACTGCATATATGAATCCTGAAATAATAGACATGGTATATGCCGATGAGCATGTAGCAAAACATATGTTTTGGAATCATATAAGTGGTGGCGAACTTATGTTGCAACATGAAAAGTTATATGCTTTGGTTTCAAGAATTCGCAGATATTTTCGGGGAGATGTTGGTATATCTACAAATGGATATTGGGCTACATCTCCCCAAATAGCTGATACACGATTGCAGGAACTACAAGATGCCGGTGTTAATGGTATATCGGTGAGTGCCGATATTTTTCATCATGAATATATCTCGCAGGAATATGTGAAGAATGCGGTTCAATCTATTGTGCGTGCGGGTTTTTCGCGACACTCTTATGTTATAGGTAGTTTTTGTAATGCTGATGTATTTAATGCAACTTTGTATAATAAGGCATCGGAAGCATATATTTCAAACATCGTAGCACATTCTTCTATTCCTGTGGCACGTCCTACTATTAGAAGTATCGGGAAGGGGAATAGTCTGAATTTTCCGAAACGAAGTACGTTTTCGCAACAAGACAAATGTACCGATTTGTCTGAGTGTCTGGGAAAACGAGGATTGTTTAATCCTGCTATGGTATATGTAGATGTATATGGCAATGTTATGATTTGCCCGGGTATTATTATTGGTAATTTGTATGTAAAAGGTTTTTCAGAGATTATTGAAAATTTCACCAGTACTCAGCATATATTACTTGAAAAACTGGCAACATCACCGTATAGTTTATATACACATGCAGTTGCCATGTGTGGAGAAACGCTTCCTAAATTTTTTTATGACGTGTGTGATATGTGTTATACGAGTAGGTTATATGTGCGTTCGCTGTATCCGGAAGTGTTGGGACCTGTTGAGTGTTATCCATAAAAAAAGCGATGAAGTACTAAAACAACATCGCTTTTTTTATAAAAATTTATTGTGTTAAAATCCTTTTTTAGGCGTTATCATTTCTTCAATTAAAACTCCAACACACCCCATAGATGTTGATTTTGGACGTAAACTATTGCTGTTTGTTTCTGATTCAGATTCTTTTGTTGGGACTGTTACCTCAACACGAATTGTTTTTGTGATTAATACAGTAAATTCAAAAGAGTTAACATAGTTATGGTCTTTGTTGTCGTATAATACCTCATTTGTTTCCCAATCAATAAGTTGATATTGTAAATGTTCGCCAAGTGATTCTTCGCCACAAATGGAAAATTTATAATCTTTACCTTCGTAAATTGTAAATCTGAATTCAGAAGTTTGACCTTTAAGTAACAAAGCACTTCGAGAACCTTCTGCAGTTGAATAACCGTTATCTTCGGTATTGGCACAATTTAAATGATATTCGACACATGCTGATTGTGCAAAAACCGAAATAGTTATTGAACTGATACATACAAGTAAAGCGGAAATAATAATTCTTTTCATTTTCTTCAATTTTTTATTATTCTTACAAAATTATAAATTTATTATTAAAAACAAAGATTCAAGCAGGTAAAGTATGACTATTTTTTGTAAAAACTATGATTTTTTTGGTGTTACACATGTATGCTATTTTATAACTATCTCATTAATAAAATCTTCGCCAATTTTTTTGTTGATTTTATATTTTATTGTGTTCCGATTGAGCAGTAATTCATGTCGAATTGCCGGTGAGTTAATAGAAACATACATAATGTTATTGTAAATGGTGATTTTTTGTGTTGCCTTAGAGAAAACCGGACCAACAATTTCTTTCCAGGACTCTTTAGCAGACACTTCTTGCAATTTTTTATAAAAACCTTTTTGTTTAAAAAATTCTTCAAATAAATTTCCAACATGTTTGAAATTAGATTTTTCCATATGTTTACAAATTTATTTTGAAATATTTCTCAGAGCTTGTATTCTATTAGCAACCGGTGGGTGAGAATAGTAAAAAAACACAAACCATGGGTGAGGTGTCAGATTACTTAGATTCTTTTTTACCAAAGTTTTTAGACCGGTTTCTAATGGTTTAGGTTTGTATTCAGATCCGGCGAAATAGTCAGCTTCAAACTCATTCTTACGCGAAAGAATGTTTGTTAAAATACCAATTATAAATGAAATAGGAGAATATAATATACTAAATGCTAAAAGTGCAATATGATATTTCCCCGGTTCGTAGTTAGCTCCAAGAGCTTCGGTGAGAACAGGCTCCGAAACAAACAGGCCAAATACAAACAGTAAAATAGCAGTTTGAAGTAATGACGCACCAATCATTTGTAGCGTATGTTTCTTTTTGTAGTGGCCAATTTCGTGAGCCAAAACAGCGACAATTTCTTCAGTGGAGAGTTCTTCAATTAATGTATCAAATAGAACAATTCGTTTTTTAGATCCTAAGCCACTAAAATATGCATTTGCTTTTGTTGAGCGTTTTGAACCGTCAATAACATAAATATTGTCTAATTTAAAGCCTACTTGTGCGGCAAAATTATTAATAGCCGTTTTTAATTCGCCATCTTCAAGGGGTGTTTGTTTGTTAAACAACGGAACAATAAGACTTGAGTAAAACATTGAAAAGAATATCATGATAACAGAAAGAACGACCCAGGCATATATCCAAAAATTATTTTCAAATGTACTGATTAAATAAAGTATCAGATATAAAATACCACCGCCTAAAAGAATTGTAATACCCCATGATTTAATTTTATCGAAAATGTATGTTTTATAGGTCATTTTGTTGAAGCCGTATTTTTCTTCAATGGTAAATGTGCTGTATAGTTCAAAAGGAATGGTTATTATATCTGATGCAAAAAAGAGAATACCAAAAAAGAGTAACCCGGCACCAATATGCGAAATACCTTCAAATGTATTGTAGATATATGAATCTACATATGCAAATCCGTCAAAAAATAGCATACCCAACATAACTAGTATAGAAAAAGTGCTGGTAATAATATCCATACGTGTTTTATCGTGTTCGTATGACTGTTGTTTTGTGTACTCTTCCTCATTGTAAATATCGTTTACTTCTTCGGGAATTTGTGAGTTTCGGTTTTTGTTGTTGAGAATGTCTAAAAAACGTTCTAATACATAATCAAAAACAAGTACTGTAATTATTATTGCGAAAATTGTTGTTTCCATAGCTATTTTTATTTTGAATTTCAAAAGTACAATTTTTGTTAATTTATGTGTGCTTTAAAAGATTTTTTTTATCGCTTTGCAGTTTTTTTTGAGAAGGTTTATTTTTTTTTGGTATAAAATATGATATACCGTATCTGGAGTTATATTGAGTTGAGGATATGTGAAACAGAAATAATACATAAAACCTGAACTTAAATAAACAACCTTGTCCTCTGGGGATAAATTTTTGAAATTATGATAAAAATTAAATACTTTTTGTATTTTTACATTTATATTACACAAAATAAACTATATAAGGTATGAAAATTTATAATGTATTGCTATTAAGTTTTTTGTTTTCATTTACTTCACTGGTAGCACAAGATAATGTTTCGTTATCGGAATTGTCTAAAGATTCTTCCGGAGCATATGTTTTGGAAGGAGAATTGTATACCGGCAAAGTGTATGCTAAACACGAAAATGGAACAATTGGTTTAGTTGGTGAAGTGAAAGACGGATTAAAAGAAGGCGTGTGGAAATATTTTTACAGTACTGGCGAAAAAAAGAGAGAATCGACATATATTACTAATAAAAAAGAGGGCATTACATATTATTGGTATCAAAATGGTCAGGTTGCTAAAGAAATTATGTATAGAAACGATAAAAATATAGATCAAAAATTATGGGATGAAAATGGAAAACGTAAACCAAATCCCGGATTTGAATCTTTTCGATAATTTTTTTTGAGAACGTATATATATGATAGTCGCAGTTATAGATCTTGGTACAAATACTTTTAATTTACTCATCTGCGAAGTTTCTCATTCCTCATTTACTCAATTATTTCATACAAAAAAAGTTCCGAAATTAGGAAATGAAAGCTTTTATACCGGAGAGTTTCCTCCGGAAGCTATAGAACGCGGCATTTTAGCTTTACATGATTTACAAGCTTATATTCAGCAATATAATTGTGATTCTGTGTTTGCTTTTGGTACTGCTGCCATACGTTGTGCTACAAACAGACAAACATTTATTGATGCTGTAGAGCGTGAATTTGGATATACGGTATCGGTAATTTCAGGCGATCAAGAAGCTGAATATGTTTTTTTAGGCAATAAATTAGCGTATGATTGGGGAATGCAAACAGTGTTGATTTTGGATATTGGTGGCGGAAGTAACGAGTGTATTTTATGTGAAGGCGGAAATCTTGTGTGGAAAAAAAGTTTTGAAAATGGTATGCAACGTATCCGTAGTGCTTTTGATTGTTCATATCCTCTTCATACAGAAGAAAAAAAAGCAATACAGACTTTTCTGCAGGAATCTTTTAAGGACTTGTCTCAGATAATACAGTCGTACACTGTTGATGTTCTTGTTGGTTCGTCCGGACCTTTTGATACTTTTCGTGATATATGTCTTGCCAAGCAAGGCAAAGAAGATTATCAAAAAAACTATTATGAGTTTCGCAAAGATGAATTGCATAAACTTTTTGCAGAATTACTTGAGTTAAATCTTAATCAATCAATCGCGGTGCCGGGTATGGATCCTGCACGGGCCGAATTTATGCCGGTTGCAGTATTGGTTACTCAACATGTTGCACAGATAAGTTCGGTGTCTCGTGTTGTTCAAAGTAACTTTTCATTAAAAGAAGGGGTTATTAGTACACTTATTTCATAGCTCTGTGTCGTTAAGTGTCATAATAATAGTGTATGTTAGATTAGTTAATATTTTTTCGCAATTATAGTATATTTTTTATATGGATATTCAAGAAACCTGTCAACAGGTAACCAACAAATTATTATTTCTCGTACAAAATCAAACTACAGAATCTTCTTTACTTGAGAAAGCTTGTAATGTCATTACCGAAACAGTGTCGCCGATCGTTA
>JAWOEL010000058.1:0-17947 GCA_046482735.1 Bacteroidales bacterium
CTTTGGAACCCGATAAAACTGATGGCGTAGTATATATTGATGAATATGTACACTATTTAACAGAAGTGTTAGGCGAAGTCGGAGAAGGTGGAATAGATGGTTTTGGGATTGATAATGAACCCGCATTGTGGCGTTCTACACACCCGCGTATTCGTCCTGATAGGCTAACAATAGATGAATTGTTTGGAAAAACTATAGAGGTAGCATCTATTGTAAAAGAACATTCACCACAGTCTGAAGTATATGGCCCTATGTTTTATGGCTGGTGGGATGCTCAGGATTTTGAAAATATTCCTGATTGGAGTTCTTATAAATTTGGGATTGGGTATGATTGGTTTGTTGATTTTTATCTTGATTCTTTGGCTGGTGTTGAGCAACAAACAGGGCAGCGATTGTTAGATGTGCTTGCGGTACATTGGTATCCGGAGGCAAAAGGTGTTAGTACTCAAAAGAGAATTGTTAATATTGATGGTTCTGTAACAGATGACGAGCTTATAGCAGATGACATGGTAGAGGCTCGTTTGCAGGCTCCTCGTTCTTTGTGGGATCCTACATATGATGAGAATGGTTCTATTTCGGGGAAAATTCAATATATTAATCGTTTAAAAAATTCTATAGAAACATATTACCCCGGTACAAAATTAGCATTTACAGAATTTAAATATGGTGCAGAAGATCATTTTTCCGGAGGGTTAGCATTGGCAGATGTGCTTGGTGTTTTTGGTCGAGAAGGTGTGTATCTGGCTACCAAATGGGATCCCATGAAGTCTTATGCCAGAAATGCGTATCAACTTTATTTAGATTATGATGGTAATGGTAGTTCCTTTGGTTCAACTTCTGTACGAGCAGAAGTTACAGATAATGAAGTCTTTTCTACTGTTGCGTCTGTTGATGACAATGGTGTTTTGCGTATAGTTGCTATTAATAAGACAGATGCCGATAAATCAACTGAATTTTCCCTTGCAGGTGGATATTATTCTCATGCTTCTGTATACGGATTTGGACAAAATAATGCTACTATAACAGAATTTACTGAGGTTGATACTATAGATGGTGCGTCTTTTACGTATGCTGTACCTGCCTATACTGCTGTGCTTTTTGAAGTACAACCACTTCAACAAACATTACTGGAAAGTGCTGTGGTGCTCGATGCGGATCCATCAAAGATTGTTGCTACGTTTGATTCAGATGTGTCTGTTTCAGATGTATCTGCTGCTATTTCTGAATCGCATGTCGTAATTGGAGAAGATACGGTTGTCGTTACTAATATTGAAGAAGGAAGTAGTACTCGTGAGCTGCAATTTGTATTGCAAAATCCGGTGCAAGCTCTGGATACTTGTATTACGTTATCCTATGCCGGGAATCATATAACGGGACTATATTCAAAACCGGTACATAATATTGATAATGCTGTCGTGAAAAATCAATTATCTGCTTCGCCGTTGGTAGTATTACATGCAAAAACGAATCAGTATGGAACCGCAGTGCATGTGGAGTTTTCTAAAAAAATAGATGCTGAGGCTCTTGGTGATAATTCTCTTTCTGTTCGTGCAAATGAATCATTATGTACGATAGATTCGCTGGTTTTTAATTCTGAGAATCCTTTTTCATTAGTCGCCTACGTAAGTCCTCGATTGGTGATGTATGATTCTATTTATGTTGAAAGTTCTGTTAATCCTATTAGAGCACTTGATGGTTCTCAAACAGGATCTTTTTCTGCAAAAGTAGTTAATAATGCTCCAAGAAATTCACCGGAGATAGATTCGATAGTTGTTGCTGATAATTATTCTATGGAGGTTCATTTTTCAAAATTAATTGAATCAATAAATTTTCTTGAAGCGGGAATTAATATATATAATAATGCGGGTGATACTATTGAAATTGAAGAGTATAATTTTTATAATAATATTCTCTATTTACACTTAAAAGAGCCAGTTTTGCCCGATAGTGACTATTATTTATCTTATACATCACAGCGTATTAAATCTGTATATGGTGGGTATTTAGAAAAAATTTATGATATGCTGATTGATAATAATTTATCACCATTACCCTCAATAGTTGAAATTCCTAATCGTGTAGAAGCAGAAAATTATTCTTACCATAGAAGTAATAGTCAAATAGAAGACAATTCAGATGATGATGGTGGTGGGGAGCATATCGGCTTTATTTCGTCGGATAATATTTTTGGGTATCATATACGGGTGCCCGAAGCGGGTGAATATACACTTTCGTTTCGCCATGCTTCTGTATCTGCCACGGCAGATGTGCTTATTCGTGTGCACGATGATACTCTGGGAACTATGTATATACCGTATACCGGTTCATGGGAAAAGTGGGCTAATTCAGCCAAAACCATTTATTTAAATAAAGGGGACTTTTTTATAGAATTTGTTTTTCTTACGGGGGGAGTTAATTTTAACTGGTTTTCTTTAGAAAAAGGTAGTAATCCAAGTTCTGCGGAAATATTACATGGTCAAACTAATTTTTCGGGTGAACTTATTTATGTAGAATATACGAGAAAAATTGAAATATTACCTACGATAGATGAATTGTCTCTCCTCTACGATGATGGAACTGATGTGCCACTTGCGGATGTCGATTTTTTAAATGACAACAACACTACTATGAAACTTGTGTTGGATACCATGATTTATAAAAATCAAGCTATATTTTTATCGTATAATGATATACAGGCAATAACTGTTGACGGAGCACCTTTTGAACCGGTAAGTTCATATGCTATTCAAAATAAATCTTCGCAGGTTAATAGTGCAATTAGTACTGTTTACCATGATTTTAAAGTATATCCGATACAGGCTACATCCGGCGAAAATATATATATTACCTTAGATGCACCTCACCGTAAGATGCTTAAGGTAACCGATATGGCTGGTGCTATTGTTATACAAAAAGATTTTTCGGAGAATATGTATACTGTGCAATTATCTGAGCCGGGAATGTATGTTGTTCAGCTAATGTGTGATGGCTACGTCTTGGAGAAAAAAATAGTAATTTATTAAAAATAATATGAATATATTTGGTTTATCGTAATTATTTTTTTTTATATTTGTGTAAATAAATTTTGAAATAATAATTTTTTAACTTTAAAAATGTATACTATGAGAAAAGGTTTACTATCAATTGCAGCTGGTTTAGTAATCAGTGCAGGAGCAAGTGCTCAATACAATCCGGATTTATGGGTTGTAACAGACGAAACACAAAATGTTCAATCGTTAACAGGTTTTACACCGGATAATGGTTATTCTTTAGATCGTATTGGTGGAGATGAAGCCACCTACACAACTTCTTTTGATGATGAAGGAAATTTGCAAGTAGAATTCACAAATGTTGCCAAAAAGGGTGCTCAGTATAGTGATTTTCGTATGGGTTGGTATCAATGGGAGTTGGATATTGAACAAAAGTTTGAAACTGATACTGCAGGAGATCCTATAGATAGTGATATAATGCGAGGATTTACAGTGGATTTTAAAGATGATGCAAATCGTGAAATTGAATTGGAAGTTAAAGCAGATAATGATTTAACATTACGTGCTGATTTGATTGACATTGCCGGGAAAACAAGTAATCAAGCTTCACCAAAAGCAAATGTTGTAGGTGATGGTGAATGGCAATGGGTTGCTTATTCTTGGGGTGGAAGTCCTGAAATTTCTGCAAGTGTTGAGGTAATTGAAGATACCTATACAGGAGACTGGTGGAATGTTAAAAAAATTGGTGAAGAAGGAGAAGATAATTATTTGCGTGGAGGTTCTAACAACACAGTACCAATGGATACCAGTCATATTATTGGTGTTGCTTTTGTAGTTGATGATGCAGGTGATGGAGAACCAGATGATGAAAAAACTTTATGGATTAGAAATATGAAAGTAGGAGCAGCTGATAATCCGACAACTTACGAAATGTGGGTAGATGTACCAACTGTTGACGGTGATGAACTTGAAGTGAAAGACGGAATTGTATATTCTGCTGGAACTATTTCAGTTATGAATGTAACTGGTCAAGAAGTTGCATCTGCAGAAGGTGAGTTAGATATTTCTACTATACCGGCTGGTGTATATATAATCGTTACACCGGAAGGAACTGCTAAAGTTGTATTGAAATAAGACACAGTACGTTCTTTATTATAATATTAAAAAAAACCTCGTATTTTGTTATACGAGGTTTTTTTATGTTTGTTCTGTACGTACAGATGCACGCTTTTTTATGTGCCTCGTGTTAATTTTCTGTGTTTTATGAATTTTTTTGTGTAAACCTTCGGTGCTCTTTTTTATGTTTTTTTTGTGTGCCTGCGTATGGAAATGTCTTTCTAAACTAAAAAAGCGGAAAAAATTACCGTGTTTATACATGCCCGTACTGTTGATATATTGAAACTGCTCTATGGAGAAGGTGCGGGTACATATTTGAACCCAAGGTGTAGTTGTTTTGGTGCATTATAATGTGTTTGTGTTAGAGCAATAATTTACCTATGGTAAAACCCGGCTACACCAAAACTATACTATATAGTGTCTGAGCGAAAACCTTAAACACATCTCCGTGGTGTTTTCGAAGTAGTCTATTAATGTGAGTTCGACGTAATTTTTCAAGTTCAGGTTGTGATGTAAAATGTTTAAGGCAAATCGATGAATCTTATCGGGATAAGATGAAGAGATGTAACGCACATATTCACTATTTTACACAAAGCAATCAATGAATCGCTTATAAACAGCAATCTTCTTCGTAAAAATAATTCGATTTATCCCGATAATACTCATTATTTTTAATCGAATCTTACTATTTCTAAGCGTTCTGAACTCAAAAATTATATCGAACTCACGTTATTATTTCCATCTTGCACATAATCATCCCGAAAATCAGGACTAATTGATTTTTCAGTATTTTGCAAGCTTTTTCTTTGAGGTTTTTATATCAGAAATACAGAAAAATGCAGGTTTTGTGCAAGGGACTTTGTTTTTTGCAATTTTACAAAAATGAATACCAGTTTAGATTCACGTATGTAATCCACTATATATATGTGTGTTATTTTATCTTGTCTACCACTACTTTATAATGAGGATCTTCCCACACATTTACCTCAATTATTTTATCCGCATTTTTGAGTAATTGCCTGCAATCCTTGCTCAGGTGTCGTAAGTGAATTTTTTTTCCGACTTTTAAGTATCGTTCGGTTATTTTATTGAGAGCTTCAATTGCAGACATGTCAATTATTCTGCTTTCTTTAAAGTCTATTATAACTTCATCCGGATCATGTGCAATATCAAATTTTTCGTTAAAAGCCGTAACTGATCCAAAAAATAATGGTCCGTATATTTCGTAATGCTTAGCTCCGTTTTCATCATATCTTTTCCTTGCTCTAATGCGTTTCGCATTGTCCCAGGCAAAAACTAAAGCTGATATAATAACACCAATTAAAACTGCTAATGCTAAATTATGTAGTACTACAGTAACACCTGTTACAACAAGCATTACGAAAATATCTGATTTCGGCATTTTGTTGAATGTGCGCAAACTTGCCCATTCAAATGTGCCCACAGCAACCATTATCATAAGGCCTGTTAATGCAGCCATTGGTAATTTTTCTATTACCGGAGCACCAAACATCACAAAAGCCAATAAAGCTATTGCTGCAACAATTCCCGAAAGTCTGGCACGTGCACCATTCGATACGTTTATAAGGCTTTGTCCCAGCATAGCACAACCACCCATACCCGAAAATAAGCCCGAGAGTATGTTTGCAGATCCCTGTGCAATTGCTTCTTTGTTGCCTTTTCCTCTGGTTTCGGTTATTTCGTCAATTATGTTCAATGTCAACAAACTTTCAATGAGACCTACACCCGCCATAATTGCAGCATACGGAAATATAAGAATCAAGGTGTCTATTGTATATGGTACGGCGGGTATATTAAACGGCGGAAAACCACCTTGTATAGAGGCAATATCCCGAACTGTCTTGGTGTCGATATTGAATGCCGCAACAATGCCAAATACTGCTAAAATAGCTATTAATGATGCCGGTACAGCTTTGGTGATTTTTGGTAATCCCCAAATTATAAGCATAGTGAGTAACACTAATCCTATTACAACATATAAAGATTCTCCGGTTAGCCAGTTGCCGCTTGCATCTTTAAATTGGTTTAACTGCGACATGAAAATAATAATTGCCAATCCGTTTACAAATCCAAATATTACCGGATGCGGAACTAACCTCATTAATTTTCCTAATTTTAAAACACCGGCCAGTATTTGTAATATACCTGCTAAAATAACTGTCGCAAAAATATATTCGGCACCGTGTGAGATTGCGAGAGCAACAATTATAACCGCAATGGCACCTGTTGCACCGGAAATCATACCGGGGCGCCCCCCAAAAATTGAAGTAACCAGTCCCATTACAAATGCTGCATATAAACCTGTTAATGGAGACAAGCCAGCTATAAGAGCAAATGCTACTGCTTCCGGAACAAGAGCCAATGCAACTGTAAGCCCCGATAAAATCTCAATTTTGTAATCAACTTTTTGTCTGAAATCGAATAAATTTAAATATTTTCTCATGTATAGATGTTTGGATTCAAATGATTTACATTTGATTGATTGTTAAAAAAATAAGAGCATAGAAAAAATAGTTGTTTTACGGCGGATTTTCCGATGACGAAGATGATGTCTTATATGAATTATTTGTATGTCTCATTTTTGAAGCTGCGAAAGTACTGAAATAATTATTAATAACAATCAGATAACATACTTTTAGTCTAAAAAAGATGTTCTATATTGTATTATGAACTATGATAATAATATGATTTAAACATACTATTTACTTCGTACACGCATAAAAGATTGTTTGATGCACATTAAGCTATGTTTTTTTACTCTTTTTTTGTAATATTGCTGATATAAAATATACATATATGCCATTTTTAAATTCTATTATTTCGTGGGTCACTATAAAACGGCTGCAACAAATTAATTGGTACAAAACAAATCCGCAGGATATTCAAAATGAATTGTTGTTTGGACTTATACATGATTGTCGTGAAACAGCTTGGGGAAAAGAGTATCAATATGACACAATTGAAAGCCCAAAGGATTATCAAAAACGAGTTCCATTGAGTTATTATGAGGATATTGAACCATATATTGAACGAATCCGTAAGGGCGAGCAATTTGTATTATGGCATTCACCCATAAAATGGTTTGCGAAAAGTAGTGGAACTACCAACGATAAAAGTAAGTTTATTCCTGTAAGTAAAGAATCACTTGAGGAATGCCATTTTAGAGGAGCACGTGATACGGTATTATTATATAATTATATCTATACCGATTCAAATTTATGGAAAGGAAAAACACTTGCCTTAGGAGGAAGTCACCAGATAAGTAAATTTTCTGTAGATTCATATTTTGGTGATTTATCGGCAATTTTAATACAAAACATGCCGTTTTGGTCGCAATTTTATAGAACGCCGGATTTATCCTTAGCATTAATGGATGAATGGGAGGAGAAAATTGAAAAAATAGCTCAAAAAACCAGTGAAGAAAATGTTGTTGCCTTGGCCGGTGTTCCTTCGTGGACAATGGTTTTAGTCAAAAGAATTCTTGAGTTAACAGGTGCATCGTCTATATTAGAAATTTGGCCTAATCTAGAATTGTTTATTCATGGTGGAGTGAGTTTTGAACCATATCGGGAACAGTTTAAAGCCTTAATTCCGAAAGATTCTATGCGCTATATGGAAACATATAATGCATCTGAGGGCTTTTTTGCAATACAAGATACACCTTCAACACCTGATATGTTGTTGATGCTCGATATAGGAGTGTTTTATGAATTTATACCAATAGAACAAATTCATGATTCAAATCCCGAAGCTTTATTATTAACAGAAGTAGAACTAGGACAGAATTATGCAATAGTAATTTCTACAAATTCCGGTTTGTGGAGATATGTTATCGGCGACACCGTTGAGTTTACGTCACGCTATCCGTATAAAATTAAAATAACCGGTCGTATTAAGCATTTTATAAATGCTTTTGGCGAAGAGCTTATTATAGATAATGCTGAGCGTGCTTTAGCTGAAGCGTCTAAGCAAACGCATGCAAAAATTCGTGAATATACCGCGGCTCCGGTTTATATGTCGCAACACAATAAAGGCAAGCATCAGTGGTTGATAGAATTTGAACAACAACCAACAGATTTTGATTTGTTTCAATCTGTTTTGGATGCAACATTACAAGAGCTCAACTCTGATTATGAAGCAAAACGATATAAAAGTATCACTTTGGATAATCCTGATGTGCAGAGAGCTCCTGATGGCACATTTTATAATTGGCTGAAAAGTAAAGGTAAGTTAGGCGGTCAACATAAGATTCCCCGCTTGTCAAATACGCGAGAATATATTGACGAAATATTAAGCAGCATTCAATAATATTAGTATTTTTGTAAGTATAGAATTGAAATCTTGAAAATAAAAAATATATGTCAGTTTCTAAAAAAATAGCAATTATTGGTGGTGGTAATATTGGAATGTCTATTGCTCGTGGTTTGGTGTATTCTGAACAATATAGTGCCGAACATATAATTATTACGCGTAAGAAATCCGATTTGCCTCAAAATTTGCATGAAGATGGTTTTACGTATACTGATGATAATATATATGCAGTGTCTCAATCAGAGATTTTAATAGTGGCTGTATTGCCTCAGTTGGCGTATACTATTTTTAATGAAATTAATTCTGCTATAACAAACAGACATTCTCTTATATCTATTGTAACCGGTGTTGGTATTAGCGAGATAGAAGAACATATTTCACAACCTATTTGTATTGCCCGTGCAATGCCTAATACGGCTATTAAAATTCGTCAGTCAATGACGTGTATAGCTTCGAATAATCAGGATTGTGATGATTTTAAGGAGGTTATTGAATTGTTCAATATGCTCGGGAAAACATTGGTTATTGATGAATCTTTAATTTCTTCGGCTACTGCTCTTGGTTCATGCGGAATAGCGTTTTTCTTGCGTTCTATACGGGCTGCTTCGCAAGGTGGAACGCAAATAGGTTTTCATGCAGAAGATGCTCAATTAATAGCTGCTCAAACGGCAAAAGGTGCTGCTGATTTATTGCTCAAGTTGGCATCTCACCCGGAAGATGAGATTGATAAGGTAACTACACCTCATGGAATCACTATTGCCGGATTAAACGAAATGGAACATAATGGCTTTAGTTCTGCCTTTATAAAAGGTATTGTAAAGTCGTATTCACAAGCAATTGAAAAAAATAAATAATTATGAATAATCGTATTTTTTTGTATATCTTTTTATGTTTTGGCTGTGTGTTGTCTTCGTGTAATAATCAGTCAAATACTGTTGCGGTACATGACTTTGCTTCAGTTTCGGTTGAATATGTACAGAAAGTAACCGAGCTCGAAAACAAAATTGATCCGACTGATATAGATAGTTTTTTGCACATAAATGATTCGGTTTCAACGTGTAAGCAGAAGGCTGATAGTGCATTAAATGCTGTGCTTGCTGATGTTAACGATACTTTATTTATACCATTTAAACAAACAAAAAATACTGATAAAATTTCTATTCAGCAGGTGTGGGTTGTTGATGTTGATTATGATCAGTTATATATTGAGGCTTCTGTAAAAGCTCTGGATAATAGTGCTATCCATGGTCCATATACTAGTCTTTCTGCTTTTGATTCTGAGGGCAAACGTATTGGTGTTGGTGGTGGTATTGGTGGTTCGTCCAAAACCAAATTGCGTGCCGGAGAGGTATATATATTTACCGGAAAAATTGATAACATTCATAGGTTAGATGATTTTGCGTATTTGCAATTTGATGAGAATATAAAAAAATGGTAAGTAGTGTGGCTTGCACGAAAACTATTATTTTCTGTGATTTTTTGATGCATAAGTTTCACTGGCAAAGAGTCTAAATTTTGTATAAATCAAGATTAACGTGAGTTCGATATAATTTTTGAGTTCAGAACGCTTAGAAATAGTACGATTCGATTAAAAATAATGAGTATTATCGGGATAAGATGAAGAGATTTAACGCAAATATTCAATATTTTACATCAACCTGAACTTGAAAAATTACGTCGAACTCACGTTATTAGCGATTTAATATAGTTCAGTTATGTAAATAATTGTATTCCTGATAAGAATTGCAGTTGTTTCCGGTAATCTTTAATCTTTTGGAGGGATATTGTAAAGTTTTCGCAGAACATTTATGTACTGTTTTTGAGAAAACGACTAATTAAACTTTGCAATTCTCTCTCATCAAGCGGTTTGGTTATGTAATCATTAAAACCTTCTGATAAAAATCGTTCTTTATCTCCTTTTTGGGCAAATGCAGTTTGTGCAATTACAGGTAATTCGGGTCTGTGTTTTTTTATGAGGTGCATAGCTTCTACACCATTCAGTCCTTTCATTTGAATATCCATAAGCACCAGTTTTATATTTTTATTATGCAAGCTCATTTCTACACCTTCTTTACCATTTGTAGCCTGAAGAATTGTTATGTCTTCATGTTCAAACATTTCCGAAATAAAAATATATGAACTGGTATGGTCATCGCATACTAAAATATGCTCGCCCTTAAATTTAGATTGTGAAATTATTGAGGATGAATTATTATCTCGTGAATATTCTTTTGTGGGCTTAAATGGTATGCGTATAAAAAAGTGAGCTCCTTTATTTTTTTCAGAATCCACCCATATTGTACCCCCCATTAGTTCAATAAGACGTTTAGATATTGATAATCCAAGTCCGGTTCCACCGTATTGTCGGGTGGTTGTGTCGTCTTCTTGTCTGAAATGTTCAAAAATTATTTCATGTTTTTCTTTAGCAATACCAATGCCGCTGTCTTTTACAAAAAGGGTAATGAATGAATCAATTTCCTGTGTGTAACCAAAATGTATAATTCCTTTTTCGGTGAATTTAAAAGCATTATGAAGCAAGTTGTTTAATACTTGTTTGAGGCGTACTTCATCAGTGTATATGGTAACATCAGTGTCCGGAAGTGGTTTGTCGCAAAAGAATGATATATGTTTATTTTTTATTTGTACCGAAAAGCTGTCATATACTTCTTGTAATAGTTTGTTGAGGCATACCGGTTCTGGATTGAGTGTAAATTGTCCGCTTTCAATTTTTGAAATATCGAGTATGTCATTTATTATGGCAAGTAGCTGATTTGAGTTAGCTTGAATATCTTGTATAAATAATGTGCGTTTGGATTCTTCGTAATTTTTTCGTGCAAGAAGTCTGGAAAAACCAACGATTGCATTAAGAGGTGTACGGATTTCATGACTCATATTTGCCAAAAATGCAGATTTTAAACTATCACTTTCTTCAGCTTTTTCTTTTGCGGCAACTAATTCTTGTTCAAAACGGTGGCGTTCAGAAACATCGCGAATGGCAGCTAAAATTATTCGTTTGTTTTTCCAATTAAAATAGGCCAGACTTATTTCGATTGGGCATATAGTGCCATTTTTTTGTAATGCATACTCTTCGTCAATTCGTGATTCTTTTTGCGATACAAGCGAATATAAATGCTGTGGATTTGTTGAAAGAGAATAAAAATTTCGTTTTAATAGTTCTTTTCGCGAATATCCGTATAAGTGTTCGGCTGCATTGTTTACTTCAAGTATTTCGTGTGTTTTGCCGTCTACCAGAAATAAACTGTCATTTTCAATTTCAAAAATTCTGCGAAATTTGTTTTCACTATCTCGTAAATCGGATTCTACTTTTTTTCGGGAAGAAATATCCTGATTAAATCCAATCATTTTTTTAGGTAAGCCATTTTCATAGTATTCAGATGCTATACCTACGCTGTATATCCATTTATGACGTCCTTTTTTCTTTTTTACCCGGAATTCGGCACTAAAAATATTTGTTGAACCTTTCCAGAATTTTTTTAAATGTTTAAATAGTTGTTCTTTATCATTGTCATGTACAAGACTCAAATATATATTCTCGTCTCCCCATAGTTCTTCGGGCAGGTAATCAATCATAGAAGAACCAATAAAATCAAGATTAAATTCTTTATTTTCTAAATCCCATTCCCAAAGTCCTAGTTTGGTGCCGGATGTTACCATGCGCAATTTTTCTTCGCTTTCGCGTAATGCTGATATAGCTATTCGTAAATCAGAAATATCTTGCAACCAACCTTCAGTTTTAAGGCATGTTTTCCCTTTAAAACTATTAATGAATTCTGTGTAAATAAATTTTGTGCGACCATCAGGAAAGAGAAGTCGGTACTCTATATTTTCGTATGTTTTTCGTAGTTTTATACTTTGTATATACTTCTGACGAACACGCTCTCTGTCTTCGGGATGAATTCTGGCAAGATATGAATTGAATGACTGTTTTTCATTGTTAGTATATTCGAAAATAGAAAGCATTACATTGCTCCATTTAGAATGGTGCGTTACAATGTTTACATCATAAAATCCAATTTTGGCATATTCTTGAATTTGTTGTAACCGCCTGGTAAGTTGTTGAAGTTTGTTTTCTGCATATACTTTTTGGCTGACGTCTGTATAAATTCCGGCTACTTGTTTTTTTTCTTTTACCGGATATAATACAACATCGAGATATTTATGCAAATCGGTGCTGTATTTTCTGAATGTAATTGTTTCGGAACTGGAGAGTGCTTCCTTATATTTATCTATCCAAAATTCCGGGTCGTGAAAAAGTTCTAAAATTGTTCGATTTTTTACATGTATATAGTCGCCGTGAAATAAAATTTTGCAAGCCGGATTTAATTCTGAAATGGTAAAGTCTATAACATCGTTGTGTTCATTAAATTTTGGTTTACATATTAAAAACGGATGATCCAGATTTTCAAATAGTAATTGAAATTTTTCTTCTGTTTGCTTGAGGGCTTTTTCTGTTTTTATAGTATGTGTAATGTCCATAACTGTACCTAATGAGCGAAGCGGTGTGCCGTTTTCGTCAAACATGGTGCTGCATTTTTCATTTACATATTTTATTGTACCGTTGTGTAATACAATACGATGAACAATTTCGTATGGTTCTTGTGTAATAAGACTGTTTTCGTATGCGTGTTTTACAGAATCTCTATCATCGGGGTGCGAAAACTGTAGTACTTTGTTGTATGTCGGTTGAAAATTTTGTGGTGTTACGTCATATATTTTATATACTTCGTCAGACCAGTAAAGATTGTTCTTTATTATGTTGTTTTCCCAATGTCCTAGTTTTGCAATTTTTTGTATTTCGCGCAAGCGATAGTCTTTATTTTCTAAATCATATTCGGTTTTTCGTTGGTGTGTGATATCTTGAAAAATAACGACATAATGTGTTTCGCTATGTACATCTATAGTAATTAAACTTAAATTAACCCATACTGTGCTGTCAGTTTTTGTATGTAAGCTTATATTGTCAGTTTTCGAAACTTTGCCTTTTATGGTATGGTTCATAAGAGAAAACAATACATGTTTATGAGCTTCCGGAACCAATTTTAAAAATGATTGATCAATAAAGTCTTCATATGCTCCTTGAAGAATTTCTGTACCTCTGAGGTTAATAAATGAAATGATATCATTTTTAAAAATAATCATACCATTGGGTGTATGTTTTATTACTGAACGAAATCGTTCTTCACTTTCAGCGAGTTTTTGAAGTGTTTTGAGGCGTTCACGAATATCTCTTGCAATTACAACATATAATTCTGTGTTGTGAATAATTATTTTTGAAATACGTATTTCTTTGGGTATTTCAGTATTGTTTTTAGTTACAAGCTGTGTTTCAATTAGTAATGAGTCTTGTTGAGTGTGTGCTACATGTTTTGGAATGGTAGCGTTGGGAAATAATTTGTGTATAGGTACGTTGAGAATATGAGGTTTTTCATAACCCGAAATTTCACAGAAATGTGAATTTACATTCACAATGTAATTGTCGGTATTTAGAAGAATTACAGAATCCTCAAATTGTTCAACCAAAGTCATATAATTCTGAGTGTATTCATATATAGATTTTCTTGTGAGAGATAAATACACTTCTATTTTTTTGCACAGAATAACAGCATTATCTACCGATACATAATCGGTAAATGCATAGTTGGAAACATGTTGTAATTCTTCTGGTTTTGAGATTAAAAGTACATGATAATGTGAGTCTTGCGTCTGTGGATATACACTCTGTACGGTAGATCCAAATACATATAATACATCTACATTTGGTGTGGAATGTATGTCAAAATCATCTACATGTATGCACACATTTGTATATGATTTGGTACATGTTTCAATAATAGAAAAATGTTCTTTGTGGATGCCGTAGATAATAATTTGAGTCATAGTTTATAGTTTATGCTTCCATCTGTGTATTGCTGAATAGTCCGGACGTATTTTCAGTAATTTATTGTATGTTTCATTAGCTTTCGTAAATTGTTTGTTATCCTCATAGCTTTTTGCCAAAAATAATAAAGAATTAATGTAATACCAATTACAGCGAAGTGTATTGTTTTCATTTTCAAAAAGTTCTATAGCTTTAGAAAATGCAGTTATTGCAGTAGAAAAATTTCCGTGCACAAAAAGTGCATAGCAATAATGTAAATTGGCATATTCAGTCCAGCTATATGGTGAATTTGGTGTTTCACCAATAGCTTTTTTGGCATACGAAAAACTTTTAGGTAAATAAATGAGAGCAGTAGCAGGTTGTTGAGCTGCATAATAACCATAATATGTTGCATAGAATGCAGTCATGTGTTGTGCATAATCAGGGTGTTTTTTGAGCGATGAAATATCTTCTTTTAGAATTTGTATGTGGTATGGGATTTTTTCATTATCACTGTCATTAAAAAGTAAATGTGCTATATAAATATGTCGTACCAGCATTTTTTTGAAATGTAATTCAGGTGAGTATGATCGGCCCAGTAAAGTGTCGATAACCGAAATGTACATATCGTATTCTTCAATATCTTGGTGTACATATAAATCTGCTAAGCGACAATCTAATTTCGAAGTTTGCGACAAAGATGTTATTCCACATGACAGAGAAAAAAAAATGGCAAGTAAGACTGATTTCATATGGTTATTTTAATTTATTTTTATTCTCAACAAAGCTTCAGCATGATGTAACGTCCGATGTAATTCTTTCATAAAATATATAGTATGTTACGTAACGCTAAACAGAGCTTGATGTGTATATCAATGAATGATTATTATGGTATACGCTTGTAAGTAAGAAATGTATAATCATATTTATGAGCACTATCAGCAGAATGAAACTCTTCAGAAATAATGTTCCAATTCTGTGATGAAAAATCAGGAAAAAATGTATCTCCAGAAAATGATTCATGAATACGGGTAATGTATAGAAAATCTGTACATGGTAAAAAAGCAGAATATATTTGAGCACCGCCACAAATAAAAACCTCTTCATCCTGGGGCATTATATGTAATGCCTCATCAATTGAATGCACAACTAATACTTGTTGCGGAGCAGTAAATTTTTTGTTTCTGGTTATTACAATAGTTTGTCTGTTGGGGAGAGGTTTACCTTTATTGATAGACTCAAATGTTTTTCGCCCCATTAGTAATGTATGCCCAACAGTTTTGCGTTTAAAAAACCGTAAATCAGCCGGCATATGCCAAATTAAATCGTTGTTATTTCCAATAACATTATTTTCAGATACAGCAGCAATAGCAGATATTTTCATTATACAGAAACCTCCCCTTTAATATGTGGATGTGCATCGTAATTATGTATTGCAATATCATCAATTGTAAAATCAAAAAGAGAAGACACATCCGGATTAAGTGATAATTGTGGTAATTGTTTAGGTGAACGTGCACGCTGGATTTTGCATTGTTCTATATGATTGAGATAAATGTGAGTGTCACCGAAGGTATGAACAAAATCTCCCGGTTCAAGACCGGTTACCTGAGCCATCATATGAGTTAATAAAGCATACGAAGCTATATTAAAAGGAACACCAAGAAAGACATCAGCACTTCGCTGATAAAGTTGGCAGGATAATTTACCATCAGCAACATAAAATTGGAATAAAATATGGCAAGGTGGTAATGCCATATCATCAATCATAGCAACATTCCAAGCATTAAGAAGGTGACGGCGGGAATTCGGATTTTTTTGTATTGACTCAATAATCATGGAGATCTGATCTATACTATTTCCATGATAATCAGGCCAGGAACGCCATTGGCGACCATATATCGGGCCTAAATTACCCTGTTCGTCTGCCCATTCATCCCAAATTCGAACCTTATGTTTTTTTAAATATGAAATATTAGTATCACCACTTAAAAACCAAAGTAACTCGTGAAAAATAGAACGAGTATGTAGTTTTTTTGTCGTGAGTAATGGGAATCCTTCTTGTAAATTAAACCTCATTTGGTGACCAAAAATACTTATTGTGCCGGTTCCTGTGCGGTCATCTTTGCGTACCCCTTCAGTTAAAATTTTGTCGATAAGGTTTAAATATTGTTTCATTTCTTTCAAAAATTTTTTAACAAATATACACAAGATTTATTAGTGCAGAAATAAAAAAAGTTACCGAAATTGAGAAAAAAAAATATATTTTTTAGGATAACTTGTTTTTTTTAATAATTTTGTAAGATGTAAAAAGTAAATAAAAAAATTAAAATGATACTTAAGATACGATATATAGTTTTTATTCTTTTTATTGTAGGATTTTCGGGTAAAGCATATGCAGGTAACGATAATCATTCATCTGAAGAGATAGATATAAATTCAATAATTTTTAGTCATATAGCAGATAGTCATAACTGGCACTTGTGGGATGTGACAGATGATGATGGTGAGAAGCATGCTGTTTCAATACCCTTACCGGTATTGTTGGTATCAACACAGCCGTTTTCATTTGATGTGTTTATGTCTGGCGAATTTCATCATGGTGAGCATCCGGTTACAAAAGGTGAACATACATTTGTGTTACATAACAATACTATATATTATGCAGAAAATGAACAGGGAGATTTGTCGTATGATGAGCAGGGGAATATAACTAGTGCATCGCCTATAGATATTTCTATTACCAAAAATGTGTTTACCATGTTGTTGGTTTCACTTATAATGATTTGGGTTTTTTCTGCATGTGCAAAATCATATACAAAAAGAGTTGGATTGGCTCCAAAAGGTTTACAAGGATTTATGGAACCGATAATATTATTTGTGCGAGATGAAATAGCAATACCGAATATAGGGCACAAAAAATACAAAACATTTTTACCATATTTATTGACAGCATTTTTCTTTATATGGTTTTTAAATTTAATGGGCTTGGTTCCCTTTTTTCCGGGAAGTGCAAATGTTACCGGAAATATAGCAACAACAGCAGTGCTTGCGGTTTTTACACTTGTAATTACCAACGTGTATGCTAATAAAGATTACTGGCGACATATTTTTGCTATGCCCGGTTTGCCTGCATGGTTATTGCCTATAATGATAATAGTAGAAATAATAAGTATATTTACTAAACCATTTGCTTTAGCTGTACGTTTGTTTGCAAACATTACAGCAGGTCATATTATAGTGTTGAGTTTAGTGTCGTTAATTTTTATTTTTCAAAGTTTGTCTGTAGCACCGGTTTCGTTCATATTTGTATTATTTATGGATGTGTTGGAATTATTTGTAGCGACATTGCAGGCATTTATTTTTACTATGTTATCGGCCTTGTTTATTGGTATGGCTGTAGTAGAAGAACATTAAAAAATTGATAGAGATAAGTAATAATATTGTTTAATTTAAAATTAATTCACATGGATGAAAGTACAGTGATGTCTTTAGCCGGTATAGGAGCTGGTATAGCAGCGATAGCTGCCGGTATAGGCATAGGAAAAATTGGTGGTGCAGCAATGGAAGCAATTGCACGTCAAC
Organism: Bacteroidales bacterium; assembly: GCA_046482735.1. Lineage (GTDB taxonomy): Bacteria > Bacteroidota > Bacteroidia > Bacteroidales > UBA1715 > JAQICB01. The sequence goes on from JAWOEL010000058.1 coordinate 17,902, forward strand.
CAGAAGCTGCAGGTAAAATTCAAACTGCAATGATTATTGCTGCGGC
>JAWOEL010000064.1:0-27614 GCA_046482735.1 Bacteroidales bacterium
TTTTAAAAACAAGGCTGCAGCAACGGGCACCCAGGTAAGTCCAAGAATCATCGCTCCAATTATGGCAAAACCAAAAGTGAGCGCCATGGGTTTAAACATTTTTCCTTCTACTCCGGTTAATGTAAGTACAGGAATTAAAACCACAAGGATTATAATTTGTCCGAAAATTGCGGAGTTGATCATTTTCGATGCTCCCTCGAATGATATTTTATCTTTTAAGCGCTGCTTTTGTTTTCCCTGGGCAAGCTCATAATCGGCTTTTTTCGATGTTACCTTCAATTAGGTAGTTGGGTTTCTGGTCAAAGGCTGCAGGGCCTCCTGCCATGGCAGTTGCGATCTGGTGGATATCCCGGCAGTGATCCTCTGAAAAGCACCAGGCTATGGACGAACATTACAAAAATACAATTAAAATAGTAAAATCAAATCAGCACGATATATAATTATATATAACTTATTTTGATTGTTCACTAAATTCTTTAAATGCTTCTGTAGCTGATTCAACAGAATCTATTGTTTTTTGTATTACATTTTGTAAAGAGACAGCACGTATAGTGTCGTTTTCAGTATAAGAAACACTTTTGTTTCCCGGAATTATAGTAACGTGTTTGTTTCCCAACATGTCTGTATTTTCAATAGAAAAATAAGAATCAACAGGAATAGCAATATCTTTAGTAACAGAAATTTCTATATATACCTGATTGTTGTGTAACGACAGGTTCTCAACACTACCAATTTTCATCCCTTTCATCTGTATCGGATCATCTTCTTGTATCCCCTCAGCATTACTTACTTCTAAAAAAAGAGTCATGCTCGATTGAGAGCATGACAGTAGTAATAATGAAATAAAAACAATTAAACTATGTTTTATTGAAGTATTATTTTTCATTGAGAATAGCACGAATTTTATCATTTATTTCAGAAAAAAGTTCAGGATTATCTTCTAATAGTTGTTTTACAGATTCTTTACCTTGTCCCAGTTTTGTATCTCCGTAACTAAACCAAGAACCACTTTTTTTAATAATTTCTAATTCTACGCCGATATCAATAATTTCACCGGTTTTTGATATACCTCTTCCAAACATAATATCAAACTCAACACTTTGAAACGGAGGTGCAACTTTGTTTTTCACAACTTTAGCCCGAGTTCTGTTTCCTTGTACCTGATCACCATCTTTTAATTGTCCGATTCTGCGAATATCAATACGTATTGATGAATAAAATTTTAAAGCATTTCCACCGGTTGTTGTTTCAGGATTACCAAACATAACACCAATTTTTTCTCGTAATTGGTTAATAAAAATGAGAGTAGTATGTGTTCTGTTAATATTAGATGTTAGTTTTCGTAAAGCCTGAGACATTAATCGAGCCTGGAGCCCCATTTTTGAATCTCCCATTTCTCCTTCAATCTCTGATTTTGGCGTTAGTGCTGCAACAGAGTCAATTACTACTATATCAATAGCCCCCGAACGGATTAAATGATCGGCAATTTCAAGAGCTTGTTCACCGTTATCCGGTTGGGAAATTAAAAGATTTTCAATATCAACGCCTAATTTTTGAGCATAAAACCTGTCAAATGCATGTTCTGCATCTATAAAAGCAGCTAAACCACCGCTTTTTTGACATTCAGCAATTGCGTGAATAGCTAATGTTGTTTTACCGGACGATTCTGGCCCGTATATTTCAACAACTCTACCACGTGGGTATCCGCCAACACCCAAAGCAATGTCGAGACCTATGGAGCCGGAAGGGATTACAGGTATGTCTTCAATAGCATGATCACCCATTTTCATAACAGTGCCTTTGCCATATGTCTTGTCTATTTTATCGAGTGTTAGTTGTAAAGCTTTTAATTTTTCTTTTTTTTCTTTTTCGTTAGCGTTTGTTGCCATGGTATTGTTTTTTTTGTATTTATAATTTATTAATGTAAAATTTACGATTCTTCTTCTAAACTTTGAAGTAATTTTTGTATTTCTGCATCGGAAGTGTGTAATTTGTTTTTACATTCCGAAATAAGAAAAACAGCACGTTGTATGTTTTCTGTGAGCGAATCTACATCTATCTCTTTTGATTCAATTTGCGAAATAATTTTTTCTATTTCTTCAATTGATTCTTGATAAGTAATTTTTTTTTCGTTCATAATATAATAATTAGTGATAAAAAAGCGATATATTTGTGTTGGTTTTTAAAAAGTTGAACGTCAAAATATCAATTTTTTTAATTTGTAAAAATAGACATTATGAATAAAATATCATCTTTAATTCTTTTCTTTTTATTAAGTTTTTTTGTTCAAGCACAAGAAGCACAATGGCAATTTTCTCAAAACCGCCTTTCAGCAACAGAAGTAGAATTAGTAATGGAAATTGAAATTCCCGAAAATTTTCATATGTATAGCTTTGATCAAGGTCCCGGAGGACCTTTGGCTGCAGAAGTAACATTTGAGTATCCGGAAAATGTAGTTGCAAAAGGTGGCTTACAATACGATACCGAGCCACGGGAATTTTTTGATGATATTTTTGAAGTAACAGTCCGTGATTTTGAGGGAACAGTTACATGGCGACAGCATTTTACTGTACCGGCTAATTCAGAAGTAACAATTACGGGTTCATACACGTACCAATTGTGCAAAGACAATGGTGTTTGTGTTAATCCGTTTCCTGAGAAATTTTCGGTAACTATACCTGCATTGCAAGAAAAAGACGCAGATGAAAAAAAGAGAAATGATAAAACAGAAAATAAACAGGATACACAGACAGATACAGATAAAAACGATAACGAAACATTGTCATCAGAAACATCAGATTCAAAGACACACCCGCCAATTGAAGATGATAACACACACAATAAAGATACTCTCGTAACAACAGAACCGATTTCGAGCGAAAACGAAAGTTCTACTGATTATGAAGCAGAAACACAAACACCGTGGTGGATTTTTATTGCCGGTTTTTTAGGTGGTTTATTGGCATTTCTTACCCCCTGTGTGTTCCCAATGGTACCAATGACAGTTAGTTTGTTCATAAAAAAAGAACGAAAAATTGGTATTCGTGACGCAATTATTTATGGGTTATCAATTATTGTAATTTATGTTGGTTTAGGACTAGCTATAACTGCCTTGTTTGGCGAGACCGCCTTGTATGAAATGTCGGTAAATCCGATATTTAACATGTTGTTCTTTATAATTTTTGTAGTGTTTGCTATTTCATTTTTTGGTGCATTTGAAATTACATTACCATCGAGTTGGGTAAATAAGATGGATCAAAAAGTAGACTCATCTTCAGGTTTACTTTCGGTGTTTTTTATGGCTTTCACATTAGTACTTGTATCGTTTTCATGTACAGCTATGATTATTGGTACTTTATTAGTTGAATCTGTTCATACAGGTTCTGTTCTGGGGCCATTTATGGGTATGCTCGGTTTTTCTGTTGCTTTGGCTTTACCGTTCACATTTTTTGCAATCTTCCCATCTTTATTACATTCTTTACCAAAATCAGGAGGGTGGCTTAATACTATAAAAGTATTACTTGGTTTTGTTGAATTAGCATTAGCCCTTAAATTTATATCAATGGCAGATTTAGCTGCAGGATGGGGCATATTGCCACGAGACTTGTTTATTGCTATATGGATTGTGATAATTGTGTTTGCAGGTCTTTATGTACTGGGAAAAATCAAATTTGCTCATGATAATGATGTGTCCTATATTTCAATTCCTCGTTTATTATTTGCAACTACTTTGTTTAGTTTTGCATTGTATTTATTGCCGGGTATGTGGGGAGCACCACTAAAACCCCTGAGTGGTTATTTGCCTCCAATGAATACTCAAACTTTTGATTTATATACACCAACACTTCGTTCCGGTAATGGTTATCAATCAAATACTGAATATACCGGAAATAAAAAATATGCTGATGTACTAGATTGTCCATTAGGATTACATTGTTTTTTCGATTATCAAGAAGGTTTAGCATATGCTCAAAAAGTAAACAAACCTGTTTTACTAGATTTTACCGGTAAAACCTGTGCTAATTGCCGTGATATTGAATTAAATATATGGTCGCAACCCGAAGTTTTTTCAATTATTAATAATGACTTTGTGCTTATTTCTCTATATATGGATGTTAACCATCCTTTGCCTGAAGATGAGCAAATTACCGAAGTGTATCAGGGACGAGAATATGATATACAAACACTTGCAGATAAGTGGAAGTTTTTTTCGCTACAACATTATAAAACTATAGCACAACCATTGTATGTTGTGTTGGATGCTCATGGTAATAGACTTATGCAGCCGGTTGGTTATGATGTAGCACAAAATGCTGATACTTATATTCAATATTTACAAGAAGGTATTGATAAATTTAACACACAAGAAAAAAGTAAGTCTATTGGGAAGGATAATTAAAAAAAATATAGTATTTTGCGAATAATATAAATTCAATTTAAATACTATACCATGTTTGTTATTAAGAAAGGAATTAATGTAAGTCATTGGCTTTCTCAGGTTTTTGGATGGTCTCCCAAAGATGTATTTATGACACATGAAGATGTGAAATACATAAAAAAAGTGGGTTTTGATCATATTCGTTTGCCAATAGACGAAGAACAAATATTCGAAGAAAATGGTTCTTTTAAAAAGAAAAATTTAAATTATCTTCATTCATGTATAAATTGGTGTTTAGAAGAGGATCTACGAATTGTGGTAGATGTACACATTCTCCGTTCACATCATTTTAACGCAGCTAATGATGAAGGAGCAATGACTCTTTGGAATAATCCGAAAGATCAGGATGAAATGATAAATATCTGGCGAAAATTATCTGCTGAATTATCATCATATTCGACAGATATGGTAGCCTATGAGTTTATGAATGAACCGGTTGCTCCGGAACATAGTATGTGGAATTCTTTAATAGCCCGAGGACATTCTGTATTACGCTCGCTTGAGCCAAACCGCACACTAATTTTTGGTCCGAACATGTGGCAATTCCCAAAATTCTTTAAGTATCTTGAAATACCCGAAGGTGATTCACATATCATACTTAGTTTTCATACGTACGATCCTATACCATTTACCCATTACAAAGCATATTGGATGCCTTTGGGCAAATATACCGGTCCTGTTCAATATCCGGGTGATATTATTCCAAAAGAACATTTTTCTGAATTTGAAAAGGCTACCCAAGGAGATACTGTGCTTGATATTGTAAAAGATAATAGTACCTTTACAAAAGAATCATTCGAAAAAATTATACATCCGGCTATTCATTTTGCACAGAAACATGGAATGCAGCTGTATTGCAATGAGTTTGGTTGTCTGCCAAGTGTTAAGCATGAAGATAGAATACAGTATTTTACTGATATAATTTCAGTATTCAATTCGCACAACATTGCATATGCAAGTTGGGATTATAAAGGTGATTTTGGTATAGTAGAGTGGGATAGGGATAACTATGAAAATAAAGGTGAATATAAAGATATAGTATCTATACTAACGCAATAATTTAATTTGTACACGAATTTTTTTTAATTACTAACCTAAATAATTTATCATTTGTATGAAACAATTTATTTTAATTTTAAGCCTGACACCACTTTTATTTTTTGCATCATGTGGTGGTTCAGGTTCTCAAAAAACACAAAAAGAAAGTGATACTGCGTGTGTTGAGAAAAAAACTGAGTTTATTTCAAATCCAAGTGGTTTTGAAATTCACAGAGGTATTAATATCAGTCACTGGATTTCGCAAACAGGAGACTGGGTAGACCGCGAAACATTTTTCACGGAAGAAGATGTGAAAAACATTAAATCGTATGGGTTTGACCATATTCGTTTACCAGTAGATGAAGAAGTTATTTTTACTGAAGACGGAGAACCTATTGATAGTGCATTTGATGCATTTAATGATGCAATAGGATGGTGTTTAAAACATGATATGCGTGTTGTGTTTGATTTACATATTTTACGCTCGCACCATTTTAATGCTCGAAATGATGAAGGTGAAATGACCTTGTGGACAAGCACGCAAGCACAAGAAGACTTTCTCACATTATGGGATACGTTGTCTGCTCATTTACAGCATTATCCAAAAGATATGGTTGCGTATGAGTTTATGAATGAACCCGTAGCTCCGGATCCTGAAATGTGGAATGATTTAGTTAAAAAAGTATTTAAACGTATTCGTGCACTTGAACCGGAACGTGTACTTATGTTAGGTTCTAATCGTTGGCAACAACCACATACTTTTCCTGATTTATATATTCCGAAAAATGATCCGAATATAATTTTAACTGTTCATACCTATCATCCGTATTTTATAACTCATTATCAGGCTCATTGGTCTCCTGCACAATACTATAACGGACCGGTTAACTATCCTGGTGTTATTATAGATGAGGAGAGTTATGAAAAACATGTAGATACGACAAATGAGGCTTTAGTCTATCGTATTGAAGAAGAACGTGCTCAGGAACATTTTGATATAGATAAATTGCGTGAAATCATGAAGCCGGCTGTTGACAAGGCTGCTGAATATGGTTTGCAGTTGTATTGTAATGAATTTGGTGCTTTACCAACAACACCTCGAGAGGTTCGTTTGAAATATTATGAAGATATTACTACTGTTTTTAAAGAAAATAATATAGTTTTTGCGGCATGGGATTATAAAGGTAATTTTGGTATTGTCGGATGGGATAGCGAAAAAAATAAAAACACATTTGTAGATAAAGAACTTATAAATATTCTTACTTCTAAAAAATAGCAAAATAGTTTTTATATTATAACATAAAAAAAACTCCTTTACATAAGTGAAGGAGTTTTTTGTGTTATATATCGAAATAAATTACGCGGTTTATTTTTTTCTTTCCAACACAATAGCTGTTTGAGTTGGGATATACATTTTTAAATGATGTTCACTTAAAAGATTGTCAGGATACAGAGGATATGAAGAGTAATCTAAACTTTCATCTATTCTTTGTAATCCACCATATTTCTCAGAATCAACAGTCAACACAACGTTATAAGTACCCGGAGTTATGTTAAAACCATAATCAGTAAATGATTGTGTTGGATTAAAAGAAAATATAAAAACTAAATTATCACGTTCAAAAATCAATATTTGATCTTGAACATTTTCAAAAACAAACTCAGCTTTTTGTTCAAAAAACTTTGGGTGCTGATGAATTAATTGCAACATATCTTTATCAAATTGCGATAAAAATTTATATCGTAAATTTTCATCATATTGCAAACTCCATTGTCTGCGAGCATAATGATACGACCAGTTATTTCCTGATCGAGGGAAATCTACCCATTCCGGATGACCAAATTCATTTCCCATAAAATTCAGATATCCGTTTTGTGCGGTCGATAAAGTGATTAAGCGAATAGTTTTATGTAAGGCCATGCCACGATCAATTATCAAACTTGGGTATGCAACATGCATGCTATAATACATTTCTTTATCCATTAAACGAAATGCAATAGTTTTATCCCCAACTAAAGCCTGGTCGTGAGATTCTGCATATGATATAACCTTTTCATCAAAACGAGCTTGAGAAAGCTCATGAAAAATTGCTCCCACATGCCAATCTTCATCACGTTTTTCTTTGAGAAGTTTTATCCAAAAATCAGGAACCCCCATTGATAAACGATAATCAAATCCATATCCGCCATCACTAAGTGGAGTAGCAAGCCCCGGCATACCACTCACATCTTCTGCGACTGTTATTGCAGACTCTTTGCATTCGTGTATAAGTTTGTTTGCCAAACAAATGTAGGTTATAGCATCACCATCTTGTCCACCATCAAAATATCGTTCATACGTGTCAAATGATCGACCTAAACCATGATCCCAATAAAGCATACTGGTAACACCGTCGAAGCGGAATCCGTCAAAATTAAATTCAGTAATCCAGTATTTACAATTTGATAAAAGAAAATGTACAACATCATCTTTTCCATAATCAAAACATTTGGAATCCCATGCATCGTGATTTCCTTTTGGTCCTTTATGGAAAAACTGATAATCGGTGCCATCATATTTACTTAATCCTTCTAGTTCGTTTTTTACAGAATGAGAATGAATAATATCCATAATTACCCGAAATCCCATTCCATGAGCAGTATCTATGAGTTCTTTTAATTCCTCCGGCGTGCCAAAGCGTGAGGAGGGAGCAAAAAAGCTGGAAACATGATAGCCAAATGAACCATAGTACGGATGTTCTTGAATGGCCATTAATTGAATTGTATTGTACCCGGCTTCTTTTATAATAGGTAAAATCTTGTTGGTGAAATCTTTGTATGATCCAACATTATACTCTTCTGTAGCCATTCCAACATGAGCTTCATAGATTAACGGAGCTTCTGTTGTTTGAGGAACAGGGTTTTTCCACGTGTACGGTTTTGTGTCCCAAATTTGAGCATTAAAAATTTTACTTTCCTCATCTTGTACTACTCGGTTTGCCCAGGCCGGAATGCGTTCACCATGCCCACCTTTCCAGTAAACAGAAAGTTTATATAAATCTTTATGTTTAATTTTGTCTAAAGGTACTTCCAATTCCCAGTACGTATCCTTTTTATCAAACATAAATTCAATTCGCTCTTTCCAATCTGAGAAATCACCAACTAAACAAATATTTGTAGCGTTTGGAGCCCATTCTCTAAATACCCAATGTGTATCCGTTTTATGATATCCAAAAAACAAATGACCATTAGCAAAATCAGATAAAGAACCCGAAGTTGCTGCTGTTAGTTGATTTTCTCGTTTTTCGGTATAATCTAAGCGACCCATTATAGCGTCTTTATATGGCTGTAGCCAAGGGTCATTAATTATGATATTAGGAATGTTCATATAGTAGTACTTTACAATTTTATCAAATATAAAGATAATTACAGAACAATCAATAGGGATTGTTCTGTAAATTTACTGATATGACTTATTTATTTGTGTTTTTTTTTAATTTCATAGATGCTTGTATGAAATTTTCAAATAATGGATGAGGATTAACTACTGTGCTTTTGTATTCGGGATGAAATTGCACTCCTATAAAAAATGGATGTGATGGTATTTCTACAATTTCAACCAAATTTGTATCAGGATTTTTTCCTGAAGCTATCATTCCATTTTTTTGAAATTCTTGTAAATATGTATTATTAAATTCATATCTATGTCTGTGTCGTTCTATAACGGAATCTGATTGATATATTTTATGTGCTAAACTTCTTTTTTTAATATCACAGGGAAAACCGCCGAGACGCATAGTTCCACCTTTATCTGCAAGTCCTTTTTGTTCGGCCATTATATCAATTACCGGATGTTTGGTTTTTCTACTCATTTCTGTAGAATTTGCTGTATCCATATTGAGCACATTACGTGCAAATTCAACAACAGCACATTGCATACCGAGACAAATACCCAAAAACGGAATTTTTTGTTCACGAGCATATTGTATAGTAACAATTTTGCCATCGATTCCTCTGTGACCAAATCCTGGAGCAACTAAAATGCCGGAACAACCGCCTAATTTTTCTTGTACATTTTCTTTTGTAATTTCTTCTGAATGTATAAGTTTTACATTAACGCTGCATTCATGTATTGCACCTGCATGAACAAATGATTCTATTATTGATTTATATGCGTCTGCTAGCTCTACATATTTACCTACGAGTGCTATAGAAACTGTTTTTTGCGGATTTTTATGTCGTTCCAAAAATAATCTCCACGGATTCAGTTCTGGCATATTACCCGGTTTTATCTTGAATTTTTTTAGAATTGTTGTGTCTAATTCTTCTTCAAGCATAGCTATAGGAACCTGATAAATAGTAGGAACATCACGAGATTCTATTACCGAAGCCTGGTCAACATTACAAAATAATCCTACTTTCTTTTTTATATCTGCTGTTAAAGGATGTTCTGTTCTCAGCACAAGAATATCTGGTTGAATACCTGATTCCAACAATTGTTTTACAGAATGTTGGGTTGGTTTTGTTTTGAGTTCGCCACTTGCAGCTAAATAAGGAACAAATGTTAAGTGAACATACATACATTGTCCTGCAAGTTCCCATTTCATTTGTCGAACAGCTTCTATGTATGGTAATGACTCAATGTCTCCAACTGTACCGCCAATTTCGGTAATTATAAAATCAAATTTTTCTTTTGTTCCAAGAACTTTTATACTTCGTTTTATCTCATCGGTAATATGAGGAATTATTTGTACTGTTTTGCCTAAATAATCCCCTCTACGTTCTTTTTCTATTACATTTTTATAGATTCTTCCTGTAGTTATATTGTTTCTTTGAGATGTTTCTTCATTTAAGAAACGTTCGTAATGTCCTAAATCAAGATCTGTTTCTGCTCCATCAACAGTAACGTAACATTCACCATGCTCATATGGATTAAGTGTTCCCGGGTCTACATTCAAATAGGGGTCTAGCTTTTGAATAGTTACCGAATAACCACGTGCTTGTAAAAGTTTTCCTAATGATGCAGAAATAATCCCTTTACCAAGAGATGATGCAACACCACCTGTTACAAATATATATTTTGTTTTTGCCACAATACAAAAATTTTAAATTATTAATAAATTATAAAAAATGCTCTTTTTACTCTACTTTAATTAATCGAGTCCGTAATTGAGTTATTTTATTCCCTAAAGTCTCAATGTCTTGTTCGGTTAAAAGATCTTCTTCGAAGGATTGATAAATGGCATCAATTTCACGTAAATCCTTTAACAAATTGTTTATATAAATATTATCACCTTCTTGTAGTTCAGAAATTAAGGAGATCATTTTGTTTAGATATTCTTTTTGTTGAATAATCTTTTGTACAAGTGATGTTTTTATTTTGCTTGATTCAAAATAAGGAAGTAATTGTGTTGTAAGATACATGTTTTCGACCCAACTTCCGGTAATTACAAGTGTTGAAAGTAAAAACTGATCTTCTGATTTGAGCATTTTTTTAACATTATCATATGCCATAAAAATAATAGAAATGAGGGCATCTTTATCTTCAATACTGGACTCGTATTGCTCTATAGTTTCTTGATCAAAAGCCATAGCAACACCTATTTGCCCTGCCAATTGGCGAGAGGCTATGAGGTATTTTATAGAATTTTCCGATTGCTCAAAATGTATAAGGTAGTTTAAATCTGCACCATAAACTCCAAGATTTATAGCTTTGGAACGACTTGTTGTATAATATTGTATATGTTCGTGAGAATTGAGTAGGTCATAGTTAAATATAGACGGATCCGATGATAATGTTTGTATCATATTGTCCGATATTGTCATATTAGTTATTAAATAATCTAATTTTTCAGGCAAACCAATTTTTTCTAATGGTTCAGCTAATACACTATCTTTCTTTAATTCAACACTATCCTTAAATTCAGAATTAGACGATGTGTTTTTGTCATCAGAAACACATGATGATATAAAAAAACAGGAAAGTACTATAATGGATAGTTTATTGTATATAGACATAATTCTTAATTTTTGTGTTCTATTCTTCGTATTATACGAAGTTGTTCATTTATTTTTTCAATATCTTTCTTGTATTTATCTATTTTTGCATTCATAGATGCTAACACATTAGATGAACTATCGCTGATATTAAAAAAACCTTTGTTGTTTTCTAATACTAATAATTCATCTTGAAGAGATTTCTTTTTTGATTTCAGTTTATTTTGTTCTGTACGAATTCTGGACGCATCTTTTTCTTTGAGATTTTCCAATTTTATGTGATATAATTCTGCTTGTTTTTGTTCTTCGGAAATGTCGAGTTCATTATATTTTTCATGAATAGAAGAATTGTATTGTGCATATAATGCATTTTTTTCTGATTCAGGAACGGGACCTATTGCATTCCATTCTTTTTGTAATTCTTTTAATCGATGTAAATTGTCTGATACATTATCAGAAAAGCTAAGCGATTTTATTTTTTCAATTATTGCTTTTTTGGTTTCTACGTTTTCTGAATTTTTGTCGTGTAAATGAGCAAAATGTTCTTTTAGTTGTGAAAAAAAGTAATCACAAGCAGAACTAAAACGTTTCCATGTAGTATTTGAATCTTTTTTGGGAACGGAACCTGTTTCTTTCCATTCTTTTTGTAATTCAATAAAATCTTTTTTGGCATCTGACCAGTCGGTACGGTCTTTCATTTTCTCTGCTTTTTCGCAGAGGTTTAATTTCTTTTCCAGATTTTGTTTTTCTATATCATGAATTTCTTTAAAAAACTCTCTTTTAGTGGTGAAAAACAAATCACATACCGAAGAGAATCGTTCATAAATTGATGTATTATATTTTTGTGGAGCAAAGCCAATTTTTTTCCATTCTTTTTGAATATCAATAACCTCTTCGCTTGCTTTTTTCCAGATTTTAATTGTTTTAATAGGACGGGAGTTGATATCTTCAACTTTTTCGCACAATTTAATTTTTGCCTCAAGGTTATCTTTTTCTTTTTCTTTCAATGATTTAAAGTAATCCTGATGTGCTTTATTAATTATAGTTGTTGCTGCTTTAAATCTGTTCCACAAATCATCTTTCACATCTTTATGTACCGGACCTGTTTCTCGCCATTTTTCGTGTAAATCCTGTAGTTTATTAAATGCTTTTATTATTGATTTTTCCTGTGTTAATGCTTCTGCTTTTTCGCATAATTCTATTTTTGCTTCGTGATTTTTTCGCAAGTCTAAATCCCGAAGTTCTTTGTTTATTTTTATATAATCATAGAATCGTGCTAGTTGTATATGATATGTTTCCCATATTTTTTTTCGTTCTTTCGCTGGTACAGCACCAACTTTTTTCCATTTTTTCTGAATGGTTCTAAATATATCAAATGTATGCTGAAGAGTTTCTTCTGTATTAATTAATTTTTCTAATTCTGTAATTAATTCTTTGCGAATAGCTAAATTTTCTTCTTCTTCTTTAGCTATTCGGGTATTGTAAGCGTCTCGTTTAGATTTATATGCGGAATACAAATCTTTAAATTCTTTTTCGGCTGAGTTATCGAATACAAAATCTTCAATTTTGCCACCGTTATCAACAAAATCTTGTTTAGCTTGATGATATAGCTGTTTGTTTGTTTTATAAAATTCGGTTTTTATTTCCTCTACTTGCGGACGAATATTGTATATGTCATCACGGTTTACAAGTTCTTTGAGCACATTAAGTAATTCAGGTATTGTCATATCTTGAAAAGATTGCTGAATACTTTGGTCGGTTGCATCATTATTTTTTACGTATGATGAATCGTTTTTGAGGCCTATCTGTTCTTCTTTTTGTGTCATAATAAACAATACAATGTCTCTTTTTTTATTACAAAATGATTACATACAAATATATAAAAAATTATTGTATAAATTTTATATTAGTATGTAAATGTAACCATGGCACAAAAATACATAAAAAACATGCGTAAAACATATGTATTTCGTGTTTTTTTGGATATAAAACCTTTTAATGATTGTAAATTGTGTTTTCTATTATTTCTTTAAAAACATCTGATTCTTTATGTCCTGCTGCTCGTATTTGTTGTGGAATAATACTTGCTTTACTCATACCCGGAATAGTATTTATTTCAAGTAAATAAAATTCATTGTTATGTATTATATAATCAATTCTGCACATACCTTTACAATTGAGTGCTGCATATATTTTTTTTGTAAGGTTTTGTCCGGTTTGAGTCATTGCGTCTGAGAGGCGGGCAGGGGTTATTTCTTTGCTTTTGCCTTCGTATTTTGCTTGAAAGTCAAAAAAATCATTTTGCGTTTCTATTTCTGTAATAGGTAAAACGTGTATGTCTTTGTTTATTTTGTATGCTCCGTTTGATATTTCTATACCTTCTATAAAACGTTCTATTAAAATTTCTGAGTCTTCTTCAAAGGCGTTTTTAATAGCTTTTTCTAAATCCTTTTCTTGCGAAACTTTAGATATACCAAAACTGGATCCGCCATTGTTTGGTTTCACAAAGCATGGGAGCCCAACGTTAGTTAGTATATCCTGAGTGTTTATTTCATCGCCTATACGTAGTAGTATGCCTGCTGCACTTTTAATGCCAAAGCTTTGTAAAAATGTTTTAGTGGCATATTTATTAAATGTAAGTGCTGAGGTAAATGTATTTGAGTTTGTATAGGGGATGTGTAATAAATCAAAATAAGCAGACAAATGACCATCTTCTCCGGGAGTGCCGTGTATCGTGTTATATATACAGTCAAAAGTTATTGTTGTGTTTTCGGTTTGAAAAGAAAAGTTCTCTTTGTTTATCGCATATTGTTTATCATTAAGTTGTGCATACCAATTATTTTTTTCGATAAATACCGGGAAGATATTGTATGTGTCTATATCCATCATTTCACACAATTGGTAGGTACTATTTTTTGATATTTCGCTTTCTGATGAATATCCGCCACCTAAAATTGCTACATTTTTTTTGACCATAATTAGTTTTTTTGTTCGTAAATATATTGTTCTATAAGTGTATTATATTGTTTTAATATTTGTTGAATTAGAGTATTATGAACATTATATTGTTTGTTTTCAATTGCTCGTATAGGTAGTATTTTAGGAGAAGTGCCGGAGAAAAAAGCAGCTTCGAATACTGATAAATCATCTACCGGTATTTTCCTTTCAATAATAGGATAATGTAGAGATTGAGCAACAGATATTATTTTTTTTCGTGTTATGCCGGGTAATACATCTTTTCTGTGTGCTGTATGTATAGTATTGTGTGAATCAATAAAAAAAAGATTTGTTTTACTACCTTCCCGTAAATTATTATACGAATCAACTAAAATCACATCGTATATTTGTTTGCGTGTAATTTCTTGCGTAGCTGTTTTTTGTAATTCAAGTTGTTGTTTTACGTTTGGATTAATCCTTTCTGCATATAAAAGGCTTGCTTGCACACCTTCTTTATACATTTTTTCTGTTGGATATAAGTGATTTATTTGATATATATATAAAGATGGGGAATCAGTATGTTTATACATAATTTTTATATTCCCTTCGTATATATTTTCTTTTTGTATAAATGCTGATATTCCATGTATCAAAATATCCTTGGTATATGTGTGTGTTATACCGGCTAAACTGAAACTGTGTAAAAATCTTTCCAAATGATCTTCCCAAAACAGGGGTATAGAGTGTGAAATACGTATAACATCATACAAAATAGTTCCTGATGAAGGAATATCAACAGACGTACTTAATTCACATGTAAAGTCTATTGAAGTATATGTTGAGATACGTTGATGAGCCATTTTTATATTTTTTTAATCAAATATACACACAATTTTTTTACTCATTTCATGTTAGTGCATAAAAAATGTATGAAAATATTATTTGAATCCGTTTCATTTTTTATATTTGTGATTAAATAAAATAAGTACATGGTAATTCACAATAATGATTTTGCGTTTAAAATAAAGAAAAAAATATTTTTTTCTGTTGTTGCATTGTTTAGTTTAATTATTCTAACAATAGCAATTGATACAATACTCGGAGAGTTTAATAGTACTTATACAGTTAATTATGTATATAGATTTATTTTAATAGTAGGGGTAACACTCATGTTTTTTGCATTTTTGCGTTCAGATTTTAAACGAGACTATAATTTTATTTATTTTTCTGACGAAGATGCAAATTTTTTAGTTTTTCGGTTTTATCCGCTTTTAAATCTAAAAAAGAAATATACAACATATAAAATTCCGGTTACAAGTTTTCATAAACACGAAATAATACGTGAAGATGAGTTTATATGGTTAGTATTGTATCAAGAAGCTCCGCAAAACAAAATAGCAAAATATCCGCCATTAAACATTAATGGTCTCAATGAAGTTCAGATTTTATCGCTTCATGAAGTTTTACAAAACAAATTATTAATAAAATAAATAATAGTCATGAAAAAATTTACATTAGTATTTCTTACACTCACAATGTGTGCAATGGTAGGATTTGGTCAACGTGCAAATCAAAAATGGTTTAGTACAGCAATGGGTATGAGAGTAGAAGGCGGTGCCGGAACCGGAGGTACAATGGGAGTTACATATGAGCGGGCTTTGGGAGCCAAAACTCATTTCGATTTTTTTGTGCTTACTGATTTTTCATATGGTGTAGAAGCTGATGTTTTATATAAATTTGTAAATTCTATTCCCGATGTGCCTGGTTCTGTTCGGTGGTTTGTTGGTTTTGGTGCTCATGCTGGTATTTGGGGACAAAATAGTTATGATGTAGGTCCGGATGGTATTTTAGGTATTGGATATGTCTTTTCTGAATTCCCGGCAAACATTACAATAGACTGGCATCCAAGTGTAGATGTTCTCGGAGGTAATTTTAATGCAGCAAAATTTGGTTTTTCTTTTAGATATGTGGTACAATAATTTTTTTTCGAACAAACTGTTAGTCAGTATTGTTTCAGCTATAGTATTAGCTGTTACATTTTCTTGTGATTCTGATTCTGATTTAGCAGCTGAAGATGATTCTTTACAAAATCATCTTATACAACCAAGTGTAGAGCTTTTGTATGAATATAATTTACATGTTCCTCAGGAATATTGGTTTATGAAAGGCTTTTCATATAAAGATTTTTTGCAAACTTTGTTGCACAAAACTGTTGACGAAAGTGTGCAGGCATATTACCCATTTACGCAAACAGTATATAGTAAAGATGATATTGCATCGAGTTTGTCGTATACCAATAATACTTTTGATGATTTACATACAATAACTCATCTGGTTTTTAACGAAGAATGGAAATTCGATACAGCACACAATATAATGCGTAAACAGGTACAAGAATACTCTATTGTTAAAATACACAAAACAGAAGATTCTGTACAAGAAGTTAAAAAAACATTGTTGGCGTCATATCGGTTTGATGAACAAAATGTTGATACAACAAAATCTCATATTAAATTGTTGGGAAGTGATATAACTTATGAGGTTCCTTTTGACGATCAAATTATGGAAGATTCTTTTGATAATTTCCCAGTCTCTCATGTTACCCGGGTTATGGTTGATGAAATACTTTCCGGAAATCAGCCCGTATATGTGTTTACAATGCGCGATTCTCTGGTAGAATTATCACAAAAAGAGGTGAGAGAAAGCCTTGGAGAACGTATTCAAAAAATGGACTATTTAAATGAAAATACGGGTAAGTATGAAGAAATGCAAGATACTCTGTCTATAGATTATTCAGAAATAAAGGGGTTTGTATTTATAGAAGACTGGTATGTGAATACACAAAACATGTATATTTATAAAAAAGTAAAAGGATATGCACCGGTACGTGAATTTTCAAAAAAATTAGATGATGATTATTATGAATTGGTAAGAACAATACCATGTTTTATATATTTGTCTGACACCTCAATATAAAAAACAAAACAATACATGTCGCAACACACAACACGGTATCTTCTTGCATTAAGCATGCTTGAAGGTATAGGACCTATTTTGGCCAAGCAACTTATATCTTATTTTGGAAGTGCCGAAGCTGTTTTTTTGGAAACGCGTGAAAGTTTACAAAAAATACCGCGTATTGGTGAAGCTCTTGTGCGTGAAATAAAACATAAAAATGTTTTAGACAAAGCCGATTATGAGTTAGATCTAGCTTCCAAAAATAATATTAATATTTGTGCATATTATGATGATAATTACCCCGAGCGATTACAGAATTGCGAAGATTCTCCGCTAATTTTTTTCTACTCGGGAAATACCGACTTTAATGCTCAAAAAATTATATCTATAGTTGGTACGCGAAATGCTACTGAATACGGAAAACGAGTATGTGAAGATATTGTTTCGGGCATAGCCTCTCATAATCCTATAATAATTAGTGGATTGGCATTTGGTATAGATGTATGTGCACATACTTCTGCATTGAAAAATGGTCTGGATACTATAGCGGTTTTAGGTGCACCAATCCAAAGGCTACATCCGGCTACCCATTATAAAATTGCCCAGCGAATAAAAAAACAAGGCTCTGTTATTAGTGAATATCATAGCAAAACATTGTTTGAAAAATCATTGTTTGTAAGGCGTAATAGAATTATTGCCGGTATGTCTGATGCAACAATTATTGTAGAAAGCAAGAAAAGAGGAGGAGCTTTGTTGACTGCAGATTTTGCCCAACAGTATAATAGAGATGTGTTTGCAGTTCCGGGCTCTGTTGGTTTTTCATATTCTGAAGGGTGCAATATGCTTATAAAATCAAATAAAGCTGCCTTAATTGAAAATGCACAAGATGTGATAAAAAATTTGAATTGGGATATTGAAACAAATACCAGCTCGCATGTACAAAAGCAAATGTTTGTTGATTTAACAAGTGATGAGGAGATTTTGCACACAATTCTATCACAAAATAAAGAATTGCCTATAGACGCTATATCTATTAAAAGCACCTTTCCTATGAGTAAAACCTCTTCATTACTATTGTCAATGGAATTTAAAGGAGTAGTACAGTCTTTGCCAGGTAAACGATTTCGGTTAACATAAAATTAATGCGTAGTTTTACACAAAAAAATTAAAGTGTCTATTAATCTGTGTTCGATATGATTTTTAAATTACAATTTAATAATTAATTTTGTAAATATACGAATTGAGAATATATGTTACGTGTTCATAATTATGTGAACAATATTTGTTTTCAAAACGTGTTATTTTAGTAGTTGCGTAAAATTATATTTCATGACACATAAAACAATTACGGTACACGATCTTCATACAGTATTTCAGGATTTTGCACCTTTTTCATTACAAGAATCATATGACAATTCAGGTTTACAAGTAGGAAGTTATACTGATGAAATAGCCAAAATTTTATGTGCGATAGATATTACCGAAGCAGTTATAGAAGAAGCAAAAGAAATTGGAGCTGATTGTATAATTGCTCATCATCCACTTATTTTTAAAAAACTACAATGTGTTTCAGATGCAACATATGTAGAACGATGCGTTCGGAAAGCAATTCAATATAATATTGTGATTTATTGTGTCCATACCAATTTGGATATGGTAACCGGAGGAGTAAACAGTAAAATATGCTCAAAATTGGGACTACAGAATACACAAATTCTTTCTCCACACGAAAATCAATTATATAAAATAATAACATTTATCCCACATGCATATGCATCAAAAGTTATGGATGCTATGACAAAAGCAGGAGCTGGGCATATAGGTAATTATGACTCTTGTAGTTTTTCTGTACGCGGAGAGGGGCGATTTCGAGCCTTACATAATGCCAAACCGTTTGTAGGTAAAAAAAATACCGTACATACAGAAGAAGAAACAAGAATTGAAATGATATGTCCGGAATATGCAGTTAAACAGGTAGTAGAAACGCTGTTATCACACCATCCTTATGAAGAAGTAGCATATGATGTGTTTCGTAGCGAAAATCATGATCCATATATAGGAGCAGGAATGATTGGAGAGTTTGAAAAACCAATACATATCAATGAATGTATTAGTTTACTTAAAAAAATATTTAATATTTCACACATAAAATTAACACAAGCACCTTATAATGAAATAAAAAAAGTAGCAGTGTGTGGAGGAAGCGGAAGTTTTTTAATACACGAAGCGTTGCGAAAGAAGGCAGATATGTTTATAACAGCAGACATAAAATATCATGAGTTTTTTATGGCTGAAAATAAGATGATTATAGCAGATATTGGGCATTATGAATCAGAACAATATACAAAAGAGATTTTTTATGACCTAGTAATCAAAAATTTTCCTAAATTTGCAATTCATTTTTCACAGGTTAATACGAATCCGATAAAATATCTTTAAAATGGCAAAAAAAGAAGATACAAAAGTACAACAAGTATCAGTAGAAGATAAACTGAAAGCATTGTTTGAATTACAAGAAGTTGATTCAAAAATAGATGAAATTCAAACCTTACGAGGTGAGTTACCGCTGGAAGTAAATGATTTAGAAGATGAAGTTGCGGGATTAGAAACCCGCATTCAAAAAATAAATGATGAAATTCAGCAGAAAAAAGAAGACATTTCAAGTAAAAAGAATGAAATATCAAACTCGCAATCATTAATTCAAAAATATGAAGAACAACAAATGGATGTTCGGAATAATCGTGAGTTTGAATCTATTGCCAAAGAGATAGAATTTCAAAACTTAGAAATAGAACTGTGCGAAAAACGTATACGTGAATATAATGCTGATATAGAGAACAAAACAGAATTGTTGAATGAAGCAAATGCACGTTTAGAAGACCGAAAAATTGATTTGGAACAAAAACAACAAGAACTAAATTCAATAGTATCGGAAACACAAAAAGAAGAGGATACTTTAGTTGCAGAATCTGAAAAATTAGCTGAAGTAATAGAAGATCGGTTAATAAAAGCTTACCGAAGAATTCGGGAAAATGCACGCAATGGTTTAGCTGTAGTAAGCGTTGAACGTGATTCTTGTGGAGGATGTTTTAATAAAATCCCACCACAACGTCAATTAGATATAAAAACACATCGTAAAATTATCGTATGTGAATATTGTGGCAGAATATTAATAGATGGTGAATTGTTGTTTCAAGACGAATCTCAAATAGAAGAATCTATTGAAGAAAAAGAATCTGCACCAAAAAAAGCAAAAGCAAAAAAAACTAAGTCTAAAACAAAAAAATAATAATATATTGATTTTTAGTTTTTTGTTTTATTCAAGAACATTATTTTTCAAAAAATAATGTAGACTCAAAGCTAAAAATATGTTGTAGACCTTTTTTTTTAATGTTCTAATTGTATTTATAACCTGTTGATAATTGCATTAAAAATATTTTGCTGTAGCTCCTATTACATATATATTTGTGCAATTTTTAAAGTAATATATATCGTAAAATATAATTCATGCCAAGTAGTAAAAAAATAAAATTAATTTTAGAGGACGGGACGGAATATGAAGGACTGTCTTTTGGGTATGAGAAATCCAAATCCGGAGAAGTTGTTTTTAATACCTCAATGACCGGATATGTCGAAAGTTTAACAGACCCCTCGTATCGTGGTCAAATTTTAGTTTCCACATATCCGTTGGTTGGAAATTACGGTGTTCCCGGAGAAGACAAAGATGCAAATTCATTACCCTTATTTTTAGAATCAGACCAGATCCAAGTATCTGGTCTTGTTGTTTCTGACTATTCCTTTCAATATTCTCACTGGAATGCGAAAAAAAGTTTAGCCGATTGGTTACAGGAATATAAAGTGCCGGGTATTTATGGAATAGATACAAGAGCATTAACGAAAAAATTGCGAGAAAGTGGAACTATGTTAGGCAAAATTATAATTGATGATGAAGACGTTCCATTTTTTAACCCGGCAACAGAAAATGTTGTAGATGAAGTGAGTGTTAAAGAAATTGTGAGATACGGAGCCGGAGAGAGACGAATAGTATTGGTTGATTGTGGGGTGAAAAATAATATAATTCGATGTTTTTTAAAACGCGGAAATATAGAAGTAATTCGTGTACCATGGGATTATGATTTCACCCAATTAGAATATGACGGATTATTTATTTCAAATGGACCGGGAGACCCTAAAACAATTCAACAAACTATAGACACCATAAAAAAATCTATTGATACAACAGATATTCCAGTATTTGGTATATGTATGGGTAATTTATTGTTAGGTCTGGCAAGTGGTGCAGATACCTTTAAATTAAAATATGGTCACCGAAGCCATAACCAACCAGCACAGCAAATAGGAACACACAGATGTTATATTACATCACAAAACCATGGATATGCTGTAGATATAGAAAAAGTTTCCGGAGATTGGGAACCCTTATTTGTAAATAATAATGATAACACTTGCGAAGGTATAAAACATAAAAAACGACCGATTTTTTCTTGTCAGTTTCATCCTGAAGCTGCGGGAGGACCAACTGATACAGAATTTTTATTTGATGATTTTTTGGAGTTGGTCGACACATATAAATTATCTCAGCAATCGTAAATGATAACATTATTTTAAAGCATAATTTGGATGAAAAAAAATATACAAAAAGCACTTATATTAGGTTCCGGAGCACTTAAAATTGGAGAGGCAGGGGAGTTTGATTATTCTGGTTCTCAAGCACTAAAAGCACTAAAAGAAGAAGGAGTAGAAACCGTACTTATAAATCCTAATATTGCAACAGTTCAAACATCAGAAGGAATAGCAGATACTATTTACTTTCTTCCGGTTACACCGTATTTTGTCGAAAAAGTTATTGAAAAAGAAAAACCAGATGGAATATTATTAGCATTTGGTGGTCAAACAGCACTCAATTGTGGAGTTGAGTTATATAAATCAAAAGTATTAGAAAAATATAATCTCGACGTTTTAGGTACTCCTGTTCAGTCAATTATGGATACTGAAGACCGTGATTTATTTGCTAATAAATTACACGAAATAGATGTAAAAACAGCACGTAGTAGGGCAACAAATTCTATAGATGAAGCAGTAGAAGCTGCACAGGAAATAGGTTATCCGGTGATAGTACGTGCTGCGTATACTCTTGGAGGTCAAGGTAGTGGATTTTGTAATAATGAAAAAGAATTACGAACGTTAGCTGCAAATGCTTTTTCGTTTTCTCCCCAATGTTTAATTGAAGAATCGCTTAAAGGCTGGAAAGAGGTTGAATATGAGGTTGTTCGTGATGCATATAATAATTGCATTACGGTGTGTAATATGGAAAATTTTGATCCATTGGGCATACACACAGGTGAAAGTATTGTTGTAGCACCATCACAAACCTTAACTAATAGCGAATATCATAAATTACGGGAAATTGGCATAAAAGTAATCCGTCATATTGGTGTTGTAGGTGAATGCAATATTCAATATGCCTTAGATCCCAATTCAGAGGATTACAGAGTAATTGAAGTAAATGCCCGTTTGTCTCGTTCCTCTGCACTTGCATCGAAAGCAACGGGGTATCCGCTTGCTTTTGTGGCAGCAAAATTAGGATTAGGATTTGGATTATATGAATTACGAAACAACGTAACCAAAACAACCAGTGCTTGTTTTGAACCCGCTCTGGATTATATTGTTTGTAAAATACCACGATGGGATTTAAATAAATTTAATGGCGTTTCCAAACAAATAGGTTCGAGCATGAAATCTGTAGGCGAAATCATGTCTATAGGTCGTAGTTTTGAGGAGGTTATACAAAAAGGACTTCGAATGGTTGGGCAAGGTATGCATGGTTTTGTTGGTAACAGAGATATCGAATTTGAAAGTTTTGAAGAAGAGTTACAGAATCCTACTGATATGCGTATTTTTTCAATAGAAAAAGCATTTGAAGAAGGATATTCTGTACAACAAATTTGGGAATTAACAAAAATTGATACTTGGTTTTTACATAAATTAGAACACATTTACATATTAAAAAATCAATTATCTGAATTATCGAAAATAAATGATTTATCACGTGATTTATTATTGGAAGCTAAACAAGCAGGGTTTTCTGATTTTCAAATTGCTCGGTACATTCTTAAAGTAGATTCCGGAGATATGCAAGACGAAGTGCTTGCTGTTCGTAATTACAGAAAAAAAATAAATGTATTACCCTCGGTTAAAAAAATTGATACACTCGCAGCAGAATTTCCTGCACAAACAAATTATTTATATTTAACATATGGCGGAAATGAACATGATGTTGATTATGAGTATGATAACAAATCTGTTATAGTTCTTGGTTCAGGAGCATACCGAATAGGAAGTAGTGTTGAGTTTGACTGGTGTTGTGTAAGTGCTATTAAAACTGTAAAAAAACAAGGTTTTCGCTCGGTTATGATAAATTATAACCCCGAAACTGTAAGTACAGACTATGATGAATGTGATAGATTGTATTTTGATGAATTATCATTTGAACGAGTTCTCGATATATATGATTTAGAAACACCAAAAGGAGTGATTGTTTCTACCGGCGGACAAATACCAAACACGCTTGCAATGAAGTTGCACAAGCAAGAGGTTCCGATATTGGGAACATCACCATTAAATATTGACAGGGCAGAAAACAGACATAAATTTTCGATGATGTTGGATGATTTAAATGTCGATCAACCCGAATGGAAAGAGTTAACAAATATTGATGATATTTATGTATTTGTTGAAAAAGTCGGTTTTCCTCTCCTTATCAGACCATCATATGTTCTATCGGGAGCTGCAATGAATGTGGTAAGTAATAAAGATGAATTAGAACATTTTTTAACACTTGCTGCAAAAGTTTCAAAAGAATACCCGGTTGTTGTTACTGAATTTTTGGAACAAGCAAAAGAAATTGAAATAGATGCTGTTGCCAATAACGGGGTAATAGAGATATATGCAATATCTGAACATGTTGAATTTGCAGGTGTACATTCTGGAGATGCAACTATGGTGCTGCCACCTCAAAAGTTATATTTCGAAACTATACGGAGAATTAAACGTGTCGCAAAAGAAATTGCTCTGGAATTACAAATTTCCGGTCCTTTTAACATGCAATTTTTAGCAAAAAATAATGATATAAAAGTTATCGAATGCAATTTACGTGCATCACGAAGTTTCCCATTTGTTTCGAAAGTTTTTAAACATGATTTTATAGAAACAGCAACCTGTATAATGTTAGGAGTGCCATATGAAAAACCACATAAATCAATGTTTGATTTAGATTATATAGGAGTAAAGGCATCTCAGTTTTCATTTGCCCGCTTATCAAAAGCAGACCCGGTTTTAGGTGTTGATATGTCTTCTACAGGAGAGGTTGGTTGTTTAGGTGATGACTTTGATGATGCTATTTTGAAATCGATGCTTTCTGTAGGTAACAGAATTCCGGAAAAAAATATATTAATATCTTCGGGACCAATTAAATCTAAGGTTGATTTATTATCGACTTGCAAATTATTGGTAGAACATAAGTATAAAATTTATGCAACCGGTGGTACATCAAAATTTTTAGATGAAAATAAAATTGAAAACACATATATTTATTGGCCAGATGAAGATAAAGAGCCTAATTCTTTAGAATATTTGAAAGAGAAAAAAATAGATTTGGTAATAAATATACCAAAAAACTTATCTAAAGCGGAATTAGACAGGGATTATACAATACGCAGAAGTGCCGTGGATTTTAATATTCCTTTATTAACCAATGCACGTTTGGCTAAAGCTTTTGTCGAAGCATTTTGTATGAGAAAGCAGGAAGATATATCAATATTAAGCTGGAAAGAATATAAAATAATTGAATAAATAAAAATAAAACTGGAATGGAAAAACATCCAATAAAAATTTTTACTGGTACAGCAACAAATTATCTTACAAAAAAAATTGTAAAACATTTTGGAGTTGAAATGGGTAACACAACCGTTGAAAGATTTAGTGACGGTGAGTTTGAACCGCGTTTTGATGATTCTGTGAGAGGATGTGATGTGTATATTGTTCAGTCTACATTTGCACCATCTGATAATTTTATGGAATTACTGCTTATGATTGATGCAGCAAAACGTGCATCTGCGTGGCAAGTTAATGCTGTTGTTCCATATTTTGGATTTGCTAGACAAGACAGAAAGTCAAAATCAAGAGTTTCAATTGGTGCTAAATTAATGGCCAATCTTTTAAGTGCAGCTGGGGTAGACAGAGTTATTACTATGGATTTACATGCGGGACAAATTCAAGGATTTTTTGATGTTCCGGTAGATCATTTATATGCTTCCAGTATATTTGTTCCATATTTGCGAAGTTTGAATGTATCAGATTTATTAATTGCAGCACCTGATATGGGTGGTACAAAGAGAGCAAAGGCTTATGCTAAATTTTTAGATGCAGATATTGCAATTTGTCATAAAAGCCGTACAGCAGCAAATATTGTTGATTCTATGGAAATTATTGGTGATGTGAAAGGAAAAAATGTAATAATAGTAGATGATATGATAGATACTGCCGGTACTATTACCATGGCTGCAGATTTAGTAATGGAAAAAGGAGCTAAAAGTGTGCGAGCTATAGCTACTCATGCTGTATGTTCCGGACCTGCTTTTGATAGAATCAATAATTCGGCAATCGAAGAGTTAATTGTTACTGATACAATTTATCATGAAAACATGCCTGAAAAAATAAAAACTCTTTCATGTGATGAGTTTTTATCTAATTGTATTCAAAAAGTGTATAATAATGAGTCAATTAGTTCTAATTTTATTGTTATTGAATAAAGAACTTGTATATTTGCACTCTCAAAAATAAAGTATAAATATAAACCGTGTGATGGACAACGACAGTTGTAAGTAGCACATAAATTAAGGTATTATGAAATTTTTAACTGTAAAAGGTGATGTACGTAAAGAATTAGGAAAAACAAATTCAAATGCTTTGAGGATTTCAAAAAGCATTCCGTGTGTTTTGTATGGTGGAGAGCTAGAAAACATTCATTTTATTATAGATGAGGAAGAATTTAAAAAAGCATATATTACTCCGGAAGTATATGCAATTGAATTACAAATAGACGGGTCTACATATAAAGCTGTTATAAAAGATATTCAGTTTCATCCGGTTACTGATCGTGTTATACATGTTGATTTTTATCAAATAGCAGATGATAAACCATTTACTATTAAAATGCCAATTCGTATTGTTGGAGATTCTGAAGGTGTTAAAAAAGGTGGTAAATTAATGGTGAAAATGAGAAAAATCCGTGTACATGGCTTGCTTCAAGATATACCGGATAAATTAGATGTAGATATAACTAAATTGCAAATTGGTCAATCTATTAAAGTACCATCATTATCATATGAAAATTTAGTTATTAAAGAACCTAAAAATGCGGTAGTGTGCGTTGTTAAAATGATGCGTTCTGCTGTGAAAGCCGGAGAAGATGAGGTTACTGCAGAAGAAGCAGAATCTAAAGAAGACAAATAAAAAATTAATTTTACTTATATTGTTTCTACTTAAAACCGTTGTATTTTTACAACGGTTTTTTTTTATATAAATTTTTATGTTATGAAATATTTAATAGTTGGCTTAGGTAATATTGGAAATAAATACAGAAATACCAGACATAATATCGGATTTCAAATTTTAGACAAATTAACACAAGATACCAACACTTCGTTTGAAAATGGACGATATGCTGATGTTGCAAAAATGAAATATAAAAGTAGAAATCTGATATTGATAAAACCAACTACATTAATGAATGTATCCGGTAAGGCTGTTAATTATTGGATGAATAAAGAGCATATACCTATTAATAATATTTTAATCTTGGTTGATGATGTTGCATTGCCATTTGGAACGTTACGTTTACGTGCTAAGGGGAGTTCTGGTGGTCATAATGGTTTGGCTAATATAGAGTACATGATATCATCATCACAGTATCCTCGCTTACGGTTTGGTATTGGAAATGACTTTCCCAAAGGTCAACAAATTAATTATGTTCTCGGAAACTGGGAACAATCTGAATTGCATCTTTTACCTGAAAGAATAGATTGTGCAATAGAGTATATTTATTCTTTTGTATCTATTGGTTTACAAAGAACACAAAACATAGGTCTGTAATATTACAAATGTAACAAAACAATATGTATCACACCACAACTGTTTACGCATGTGTAACATTTGTAAACAGTCTTTTTTACATGTGGCAATAAGG
>JAWOEL010000103.1:0-3212 GCA_046482735.1 Bacteroidales bacterium
TGTTTTGTGATATGTCTTCTTTTTGACAGTTTTGAAAGAAAAGACTACACGAAAATATAACACAGGTATATATAATTCTTTTTTTCATGGTAATTATATTTAAAAATGCGACTTTTTACATATATATATTCTATGAGTGTGAGAGCAGAAAATACGACTCCCTTTTTCGCATGCACGTTTTTTCATGCACAGAAAAAATATGGCTTCTATGCTAGGTTGTATTCATTGTATGTTTGCGTAATGTGTTCATTAATTCATCGTATTGCAATACAAACATAGAAATTATTTCGTAAATAACAAGGTGCAATTGTTGATTTTTTTGAAAAACTACTTATTGAAGCTAAGTGAGATGTCCGTTCAGGTTGCACATCTCAAATGGAATACAATAGAGTCGTGGTTGGCATATCATTAATCAATATTAGTAGGTACTTCGTAATGAACCATTATGAGTCTTTGTTGCAGCTGTTCTGTTTACAAATACGAAGAACATATGTATTGGAGTATAAAATCCTACTGATCGCGAATGAAATATATAAACGTATTTGTTTATATAACAGATTTCTCAACACATACACAGTCCGCAAATGTAGTTCATGCTATGGTATAATCTCCATCAATTAGCTCAACATTAAAATTCACTTTTGCGTGTAATGCTTTAAATACTTTAAGAATTGTTTCTATTGTAACATTTCGAGCATTATTTTCAATTCTACTAATTTGAGATTTTTGAACACCAATCATTTTGCCGAGTTCCGTCTGAGTTAAATGTCTTTCTTTGCGAGTTTGTTTAATCATTTCACCTAACAAATCTAAACGTAATTCATTTTCATATATATCACGATGTGTCGTTCCTTTTGCTCCAATATGTTTATCTTTGAGTTCGTCTAAAGTATATTTTTTTACTGTTTTCATGATATTTATTTTTTTTGTTCAAAATACTGCTTCATTATAGATTTTGTTCGTTCAATTTCATTTTTGGGTGTTTTATTGGTCTTTTTTATTATTCCATGTGTGGCAATAACTAAGGTTTCCTCCTTATCTGTTTTATCCCAAAATGAAAATATTCTATAGTGATTTTTATTAAATTTTGTTCTGAATTCCCAAATATCATCTTCTAATTTTTTAAATAGTTTAGGGTCTTTCTTATATCGAGATTTATCAATAGTATAAATAATTTTCCGTTTTGTCTTTTCATCTAAGGTGTCAAAAAACGCCCACACTTCATCTAATAAAATAACTTCAAATTTTGGATTCATTCAATATTATCTTTAACAAATATACAAAAAGTTTTAACATATCGCAACTTTATAGTAATTTTCGATGGTGGGAAAATACTATTAATTGTTCTACTATCCACGTAACTCTATACATTTAGATTTCAGTGTAACACCACTATTTTTTTATAATAATTTCACCAGCTTTTTCATTATCCGTCTCTAGGTGAATAATATATAATCCCGCATCAACCGATTCTAAATCAAGAGTGATGGTATCTACAGTATGATATTGATTTGAGAATACTGTTTTACCATTCAATTCGGAAAGATGTATGGTACATTTTTCATATTCTTTTTCGAACTGAATTACAACTTTTCCGGTTGTTGGGTTCGGATATACGATATATTCACTTTTGGCATTATGAACATTTTCAACAGAAACAATATGCCATTGATCACTTGTTACTTGCTCATTTTCGACACAGGAACAATTACCGGCAACACCTATTAATTGTTCACCTTTATAAGAATGGCAATTCAATTCCCAATATCCCATTGTGGGATACCCAAAAAAACCACTAGTCCAATACCCGATACCTTCAACCCATTTTATGCCATTATCAAATGAAATGGAACGGCGGTATTGTTTGTGATTTATCAATTGAGAATCTATTGCAGTTACTTCATGACAGCCATCATCTTGCAGATCAAAACAAAACGTGTCGCCTATTTGAAGTGCAAAATCCATAAACAGATTTTCTCCTGTTTCTTCCGCCGCTATATAATAAACTTTGCGGGAAGCATCACTTCTCAGAGCACCATAATATGCTGCCTGCTCAATAAGAAACCCGGGATTCGAATCATTCAGGTTTTCCCCGTTCTGTGTATATCTATATAATTTGAAATAGGTTGCACCGGCAATTACGGTATCTCCAAATATGCCATAGTGAACAACTTCAGAACAACTACCTAATGTACTTGAAATTGGCGAATAAGCAGAAAAACTCCAACTTGTACTATCTGTCGGAAATTCATAATAGCTTTGAGCTTTCCCAAATCCAAAAGATACTATTAATATAAAAAATAAAAATCCTCTCATACTGTTATATGCTTATTAGTTTAAAATTTTTTAATTTAATATATTGATTCCGCCACGTGGTCACATTTCTAAAAGCAATATACAATTTTATCGCAAAACAATAGTATTGTTTTATGGATTATTTCAAAAGCAAGTTAATGTCCACTCAAATATAAAAATGAGCACATGGAATGTTTGTTTAACGTTTGATATTCTTTAAAATAAACCTTCTCTTTTGAAAAATTATAGATTTACTTCAACTGGGAATTTGCATTGGGTGTTGTGTGGTGGTTGGATTATTGGTTATTAGGCACTGCCTATTCGTCTATTAAAAGTTGAATTTCAATCTTCAGTTTAGGTATGTGATTTATTACAATACTCCAAATTAAATCATCAGATACTTTATCATAACCGTGTATAATTCTATTTCTTGTACCAATGATTTGTCCAATATTATGCAACTTAAAATCAGGTGTTTTTTTTAGAATTCGATTAGCTGCTTCACCAATAATTTCGAGGTCACGTTCTATTGCTCTTTTTGTTTTGATGTCCGAGATATATTCTTCAAAGATTTTTTCTTTATTTTTATAATAACGTGAGTTCGATATAATTTTTGAGTTCAGAACGCTTAGAAATAGTAAGATTCGATTAAAAATAATGAGTATTATCGGGATAAATCGAATTATTTTTAAGAAGAAGATTGCTGTTTATAAGCGTTTCATTGTGGTAAATCCCCCCCGGCCCCGCGAGCGAAGCGCCCCCGAGTTCCGCGAGTTTTACCGGAGGGTCTACGGTCTGCTTGGCAGTTCAGTGTAAGATACTCCAAAAAAACTTCTTTAGAACAGTGTCGGTTTCTGGAAATTGATCGAAAATTTTTGATCAGATCCTTCGGGAGGATTGGTTTTGGGGAGCTTTAT
>JAWOEL010000110.1:0-3486 GCA_046482735.1 Bacteroidales bacterium
GTCGACCCCGCTCCTGACTTTAGAACAGACGAAGATGTAGATATTGAGACCTGCACCGATGAAGGCGGCGGATATAATATCGGTTACGCCATGGCAGGTGAATGGCTTGAATACACAGTTAATGTTCAAACTACCGGTATGTACGACATCACCTTTCGTGTGGCATGTGATGGCGACGACCGAACGGTCTCCTTAGAATCTGACAACACAATGCTTGCAGAAAATGTTGCAATTCCAAATACCGGCGGATGGCAAACATGGGCAGATGTAACCGTTGAAGATGTTGAATTACAAGCAGGTGAACAGGTTTTACGACTCACTATCGGTGAAACTGATTATGTAAACCTGAATTATATAACCTTCTCTCGTCAAAATAATACCTCAACTTCTATTCAATTACAAACAGGCTGGAATCTTGTTGGCTATCCGCTCAGCGAAAGTAAAACTATTGAAACCGCTCTTGAATCTGTCTGGACAGAAGTTGAAACAGTAAAGGATTTTGAGGGTTTTTACGATAAAACAGGAGATCCGGCTCTAAACTCGATTTCTCAATTCGAATTTGGAAAAGGTTATCTAATCAAAGTTGCAAATAATTGTTTATTGGAATGGCACTAGTTGAATATTAATGAGGTATAGTATAATGAAACATATTAATGTATTGTTGATAATAATCGCTTTTTCGATATCTTCTTTTGCTCAGGTCGTTCAAACAAAAATTGTTGATAATGGGGGCAGCGGACCATATCCGGCTATGGTCGCACAAGAAGCAAGTTTACCGGATTTTGCGGTGTACCGCCCACAAAATTTGGAAAATGCTGTACAAATAGAATCAAAATTACCGGTAATTCTTTTTGCCAATGGTGCTTGTGTTAATTCTTCTCTGGAATATGAACGTCTGCTGACAGAAGTTGCATCGCACGGATATATAATTATAGCAATTGGTGCCCTGGAAATGCAATCCGGCGACAGATCTGCGGTTGAAGTCGATGCTTCATTACTTCTCGATGCTCTCGATTGGATTACACATCAGGCCGGAGATAATACCAGTGAATACTATAATCGTGTTGATATTGATAAAATTGCGGCGGCAGGTCATTCTTGCGGCGGAGCACAAGTTATTAGTTTAGCTGATAATCCGGCTTTTAAAAGTTACATAATATTAAATTCAGGAATGGGTGATATGAGTATGGCAGGAGCTACGCCTGCTAGTTTGCAAAATTATCACTCCCCGGTTCTTTATATTGTTGGAGGAGAAACCGATGTTGCATACTCCAATGCTCTTCTGGATTATTCCAGAATAGATCATGTAGAAGTTACACTTACAAATTTAATAAATGGCGGACATAGCGGAACTTTTTGGGAAACGTATGGAGGATCAAACTCTCGTATGATGATAAAATGGCTCGATTGGCAATTTAAGAATGCAACGGACAATTGTGCTGTGTTTCTTGAAAATGATTTAAGCGAATTTCCGGGATGGGAACTTTTTTCTAAAAATTATGATTTCGATTGTGATTCTCAAATCACAAATACAATAACGTTACACTCAGGCTGGAATTTAATTGGCTACCCATTGGAAAACAGCACCGAAATATCAGTTGCACTCTCAAATATTTGGGAATATGTTGAAACAGTAAAAAATTTTGACGGTTTTTATGTAAAATCAAATCAGGCTGAGCTGAATTCTCTCACTGAATTATCATGGGGAAAAGGCTATTACATAAAGGTTAATGCCGATTGTGAATTAAACTGGTAATAAATGTTTATATTTGTACATATGAATTACGTAACCCAATTTTTTATGAAACTATTTTTAACAACAATAGCATGTTTTTTCTCACTTTTTTTATCTGCAAAAGATTATAAAGGTGCTGAAATTTATTCGAATGAATCGTATTTGTACGGAAAATTTGAAATGAGGATAAAAGCGGCACAAGGCAGCGGTCAATTATCAACATTCTTTTTGTACCGAAACAATTCGGAGCAAAGTTCTACGCTGTGGGAAGAAATTGATATTGAAATTTTCGGTAAAAACACCTATGATTTTCAAACAAATGTTATCATAGAAAAAGTCGAAGGTTCTAAACTTATGACGGAAGAACATCATACTATGAATGTTGACCTGTCCGAAGATTTTCACACCTTTGTTGTTGAATGGACCCCTGATTCTATTTGCTGGTATGTTGATGATGTATTAATACGAACAGAAAAAGAATATGCTCTCTCATGCACTCATCCTATGAGTATTCGCTTTAACCACTGGGCTGCAAACATAAGCAGTTGGGTAGGTACTTTCGATACTTCGGTGCTCGCTTCATATCAATATGTTGATTATATAACATACTACAGCTACGATTCTACTGCTACTGATACCGATTCAATATTTACGCACGAATGGACTGATGATTTTTCAACATTTAATTCCGGCAGATGGTCAAAAGCAAACTGGACATTCGGTGAAAATTTGTGCGATTTTATACCTGCAAATGCTTATGTAGAAAATGATATGCTTGTTTTGAAACTTCATGATGAAACACCACCGGCGGCAACTTCAATAGTTGAAGCTGAATCTACAGATATTATTGCATATCCGAATCCTGTGTATGAATCTGTTTGTGTTACCGAACACTCTACTCCTTCTGTTTATTCTCTCTATACCCTTCACGGAACAAAGCTTTTCTCCTCTTCGGACGCAGACAAAACAGAGACATATTTACTGTCTTTAGCACACGGAAAGTACATACTTCAAAGAGTATACGGAAAAAACAACATTTCCCGACAAATAATAAGCAAACAATAAATGGTATGATTATGAACAAAAAACTTTTTGTAATTCTTTTGATAATGAGCTTCTCCATATGTTCATTTTCTCAAGAATGGAATCTTGTTTGGTCCGACGAATTTAATACTGATGGCTTGCCGGACAATTCCAAATGGTCTTTTGATACCGAAGGAAATAACTGGGACTGGGGAAATGATGAGGCTCAAAATTATACTCCGGCAGATAATAATAATGCATGGGTGGAAGATGGAAATCTTGTAATTGAAGCCCGAAAAGAACAGTACTACTGGGCAGGAGACGGCGAGACAAAAGATTACACTTCAGCTCGTTTAATTACTCAGGGCAAAGGTGACTGGTTATACGGTAAAGTTGAAGTAAGAGCTCTTCTCCCTACCGGAACGGGTATGTGGCCGGCTATTTGGATGCTCCCGACCGACAGTGAATATGGCGGATGGCCAAGTAGTGGCGAAATGGATATTATGGAAAACGTCGGTTATGAACCCAATGTCATTCACTGCAATATTCATACAGAAGCATATAATCATTCTATCGGAACAAATAAAGGAAATAGTACTACCATTTCTGATCCTCATACAAACTGGCATATCTACAGTTTAGAATGGAATGAAGAAAATGTGTCATTTTTTTGCGATGGAAATCTTGTTTTTTCGTTTGATAATGAACATAATACCTACAAAGAATGG
>JAWOEL010000012.1:0-9366 GCA_046482735.1 Bacteroidales bacterium
GGTGAATTGGAACAAATTATCCATGTATTGGAAAATGATGATTGCTCTGTGCATCTTCGTAAACCACATTATTCTCAAGCAGAATATGAAGATTTGCTACAAGCAATACCGGCGGAATATCATTCACGAATTGTTATAACTGATTATTATTTTTTGCACACAAAATACTCAGTCCGTGGCTTACATTTTCCTTCTGCAAAAAGAACTGTGGCTCAAAGTATACAATTCAAAGGGACAAAAAGTACATCTTGTCATTCAATTGAAGAATTACAAGCAATTGACGGGCAATTTGATTATGCTTTTTTAAGTCCTGTTTTTCCAAGTATATCGAAACAAGATTATAAAGCAGATTGGGATATGCAGAACGTAGAAGAATATTTGCACACGACACGCAAAACAAACGTTATTGCGTTGGGAGGAATTGATGCGGGTAACATTTCAATGATTGAGAAGTGGGGATTTGATGGTTATGCTTTGCTTGGAAGTGTGTGGGAAAATAGTAAAAATTAAACCATATGAAATACCCTTTTGTTTTATCTATAGCCGGTCATGACCCATGTGGGGGCGCCGGCATATTAGCAGACATAAAAGTATGTGAACATCTCGGAGCATTCGGGTTGGGTGTTATTTCCGGCATTACATTTCAAAATGATGAAATTTTTGAAGGCGTTCAATGGTGTAGTTTGGAAGAAATTGATCAGCAATTAAAACCACTTCGGAAGTACCCTGTTGCCGCAATTAAAATTGGTTTAATAGAAAGTTTTGCTCGCTTAGAACAAGTTGTTGAGTTGGTGAAAACATATTTTCCCAAGGCATATATAATATGGGATACTATTTTAAAAGCAAGTGCAGGTTTTCATTTTCATGCGGAAACATCATTTTCCGAAATTTTGGGTAAAAAAATTGACCTGATTACCCCTAATTATGAGGAATTTCAACAGTTGCAGTTAGACAAACATATGCCACGTTGTTCTGTTTTGCTCAAAGGTGGGCACAATGCCGAAATGAAAGGTACTGATATATTATTTTCTGATGGCAAAGAAACAGAAATTGAAGGTGCTGAATTTGAAACTACATACGACAAACACGGAACAGGCTGTGTACTCTCGGCCGCAATTGCAACATATATTGCTGTAGGTTATTCCGAAATTGAAGCCTGTACGCAAGCTAAAGTAATTGTGGAAACATTAATTCTCTCAAACAAAACACGATTAGGAAAACTTAACTCAAAAACTTTATGAAACGCATAGCTACTATACAATATATAACACAGGATCATCCTCTGCTTTCCCATGCAGAGCAAGCCAAACGTATGTTTGAAAACGGAATAAAGTGGGTGCAAATTCGAATGAAAAACAACACAAAACAAGAAATTATACAACAAGCACGTATAGTGCTGGAATACGCAAAAAAATATAATGCAACCGTTATCATTAACGACCACATTGACATTTGTAAAGAAGTAGGTGCACACGGTGTCCATGTCGGACTGCAAGATGTAAGCGTGGCAGAAGCTCGTAAATACTTAGGTGCACACAGTATAATCGGCGGGACAGCAAACCGTATTGAAGATATTGAATGGCATACTCGCAATGGAGCAGATTATATTGGTCTCGGTCCGTTTCGCTATACAACCACCAAGAAGAATTTAAGTCCCATTATCGGATTAGAAGGATATACATCATTGGTAGCTGAGATACACACACGAAATATCACCATTCCAATAGTAGCTGTAGGAGGCATTACCATGAACGATATTTCTCCTATTCAGGCAACAGGAATATATGGAGTGGCACTATCAACAGGATTATTAAACTCAACATTAAAACTTTAAATTGTATGGATACATTAAGCTTAGGAAATAAAACGTTCACGTCCCGTCTTTTTACCGGAACGGGCAAATTCAGCTCTCATGAATTAATGCAGAAAGCAATTGAAAAATCCGGTTCAGAATTAGTTACAGTAGCTTTGAAGCGGGTAGATTTAGATAATGCAGACGACCACATGCTGAATCACATTACTGCACCACATATTCAATTATTACCAAACACGTCTGGTGTACGCAATGCGAAAGAAGCGGTTTTTGCTGCTCAATTGGCTCGCGAAGCTTTAGGCACAAATTGGTTAAAACTGGAAATTCATCCGGATCCAAAATACTTGCTGCCTGATGGTGAGGAAACACTGAAAGCAGCAGAGGAGTTGGTAAAGCAAGGCTTTATTGTATTGCCATATGTACAAGCCGACCCGGTACTGTGTAAAAAACTGGAAGAGGTGGGAACTGCTGCTGTTATGCCATTAGGTTCTCCAATCGGTTCTAATAATGGGCTGCAAACAAAAGATTTTTTGCGTATTATTATTGAGCAAAGTTCTATTCCTGTGGTAGTAGATGCCGGAATAGGTGCACCATCACATGCAGCAGAAGCCATGGAAATGGGAGCTTCAGCGGTGTTGGTAAATACGGCTATTGCTGTTTCATCTAACCCTGTACACATGGCAGAAGCTTTTCGATTGGCTGTAATAGCAGGACGAATCGCATTCGAAGCAAAACTGGCTCAACAATCAGCAGATGCTCACGCAAGTAGTCCGCTAACCGCATTTTTAGATATTCATGAATAATGTATAAATTATGAAATCGTTTTACAATGAACTTATCAAATATAACTGGGAAGAGGTAAAAACCTCTATCTACAATAAAACCAGAGACGATGTGCTAAATGCATTGTCAAAAGAAAATCCGACAGCCGAAGATTTTAAAGCTTTAATATCTCCTGCCGCAGATAGCTTGTTGGAACAAATGGCACACATAAGCATGCACAAAACACAAAAACGCTTTGGCAAAACAATGCAATTGTACATTCCATTATATTTGTCTAACTATTGCACAAATGGCTGTGTATATTGTGGATTTAACCATGCGAATAAATTAGAACGCAAGATTCTGAGTGCAGATGAGCTACGTACAGAAATTAAGTATATTCGCGATATTGGGTTCAAGCATATTTTATTGGTTACCGGTGAAGATTCACGGTATAGTAATGTGGATTATCTTGCACAGATGATGGATAGTATAAAAGATGATTTTGCCAATATTTCCATAGAAGTACAACCTTTGGAAACTGAAGAATATGCTCGCTTACGTGATTATAAGCTTAATGCGGTATATGTGTATCAGGAAACATATAATGAGAGCCGGTATAAAAAATATCACCCCTCAGGTAAAAAGTCTGATTTCCGATACCGCCTCGAAACACCCGACCGTGCATGCAAAGCAGGTGTGCATAAAGTTGGATTAGGTGCTTTGTTGGGCTTGGAAGATTGGCGAACAGAAGCCTTTTTTATTGCTCTTCATTTGCAATATCTGGAAAAAAATTATTGGCAATCGAAATATTCTATTTCTTTTCCTCGCCTGCGACCACATACAGGAGGATTTGAACCGAATTATCCGGTATCGGAACGCAATCTTTCTCAATTACTTTTCGCATACCGCATTTTCGACGAACAAGTGGAATTATCGCTTTCAACACGCGAAAGTGCAGCGTACAGAGATAATATATTAAAATTGGGACCGACAATCTATAGTGCGGGGTCTAAAACAAATCCGGGTGGATATGCTGCTACTAAAAAAAGTTTGGAACAATGGACAGTGAACGATAATCGGCCAACCGAAATGATTGCAAACATGATTAAATCTCATGATTATGAGGTTGTTTGGAAAGACTGGGATTCAATATTACAATAAATAACCATTCAATATTCAGTAAAATGACACACGCTCCAACACATATTCCTAAAGAACGGAAACAATACGGAAAAGCTTTTGCTATTGGTATTGGTTTAAATATAACATATATTGTAATTGAAGTTGTATATGGTTTAGCAGCCAATTCATCAGCTCTGCTTGCTGATGCAGGACATAATGCCAGTGATGTGCTCGGGCTGATTTTTGCATGGACTGCAATATGGCTTGCAACCAAAAAACCTTATGGAAAATATACGTACGGACTGCGTAAAACAACTATTCTTGTTTCTATTTTAAACGCATTGTTGCTTTTCGCTGCAGTGGGTTTTATAGCCTGGGATGCGATTGGTAAACTAACAAACCCTCAACCGGTAGCCGGCAATCAGGTTATGATTGTTGCAGGTATTGGTGTTATTATAAATACACTTACGGCATTGCTTTTTATAAAAGGACAAAAAGATGACCTCAACATTAAAGGTGCATTTCTTCATATGGCAGCAGATGCCGGCGTATCGGTTGGTGTTGTTGTCGCCGGATTATTAATCAATTATACCGGATTACATTGGATTGACCCACTCACAAGTTTTCTTATCATTGCAGTTATTGTATGGGGAACGTGGCGCTTGTTTACTGATTCAATTGATTTAGCATTAGATGCTGTGCCGAAACACATTAATCTTGAGAAAGTTAGAGATTTTCTTGTAGCTCAAAAAGGAGTGGAAAATGTTCACGATCTCCATATTTGGGCAATGAGCACCTCAAAAGTAGCCTTAACGTGCCATTTGAAAGTTCCCGAGGGTATTGATGATAATTTTATTACTGATTTGCAATATAAACTCGATTATGAGTTCGGAATAAATCATACAACTCTCCAAATAGAAAACAAAAAAATGGAGGAAGATTGTGATATTGATTGTTGAATAGTGTCTGCTTATAATGTCCAGGTTCGTTGACGGAGTTTTATTGGGGTAAATTGGCTTCGTTTTTTCTCCTTCATTGTAACCATTTGCACCATTGCTAAATTCTGAAGAAACATTCTAAACCAGACACCAAACCGTATTGATAAACTCTTAACAAATGCTAAAATGGATTTTACAGATGAACAAATTGAACGCTACAGTCGTCACCTTATTTTGCAGGATGTTGGCATAGAAGGACAACAAAAAATAATAGAAAGTAAAGTCCTGATTGTTGGGGCGGGCGGTCTGGGGTCTCCCGTGGCCATGTATCTGGCGGCAGCCGGAGTCGGCACCATTGGGTTGATTGATGGCGATGTGGTGGACCGAACCAATCTGCAAAGGCAGATTATTCATTTCACGAGCGACCTTAACCGACCCAAGGTGGCATCGGCACAAGAAAAAATTCTCGCCATTAACCCTGATGTGAAAGTTAATGTGTATCCGGAATTTTTAACTCCCAATAATGCTTTTGATATAATAGATGAATATGATTTCATTGTGGACGGTAGTGATAACTTTTCTACAAAGTTCATGGTGAACGATGCCTGTGTAATGGCAAAAAAGCCTTTTTCGCACGGGGGAATTCTTCGCTTCGAAGGTCAAACCATGACGTACGTTCCGGGACATGCTTGTTATCGATGCATGTATGAAAAACCTCCTGAACCTCACACTGTGTCTCCCAACTCTGAAACCGGGATACTAGGTTCAGTTGCCGGAATGCTTGGAACTATTCAAGCTACAGAGGTGCTTAAATTTTTAATTGGAAAAGGTAATCTGCTGACTAACAGGATGCTTACTTTTGATGCATTTAAAATGATTTTCAGAGAATTACGTTTTAATTTATCTTCGGATTGTCCTGTATGCGGAAATAATCCATCAATCCGGACACTTAAATAGTGCTTGCGAGAAAACTTCTTTTTTTCTGTGTTTCTGATGCGAAAGCTTCTCAGACGAGGCTTTCGAAATCTTGAAAATCAATTGGTTGTTTTCAAGATGAGAATAATAACGTTTTTTTGTAAGGAAGTTTGCTGCATGTATTACTAATAATAGTGACTTTAATGTTAGCTTGAATTCGACATGATTTTTTAGTATAAAATATATTTGTACTTTTACTATAATGAAATATTTTACCTCCATATTATTCTCGTGTATTCTCCTGGCAAGCAATATGACTTTTGCAATGGGAATTCACTTTTGTGGTGGTAAAGCTGTCGAGTCAACATTTTTATTTGGCGAAACACTCTTAGGCTGTGAGATGCCTGAGAAGGAAAAATCATGTGATATTCCTTTAAAGAATGATACTAATGATGTTCATATTGACCATGTACCATGTTGTGAAAACGAATTTAAAACTGTTCAGACAACACATGAATTTGTGAAAAATGCGGTTCAATTTTCGTTGGATATAGAGTTTGCTGTAGCTTTTCTGTATTCGACATTCAATATGGAATTATTCCCACATGCGACAGATCAATTCCATATAAAAAATAATTCACCCCCAATCGAAAAAGACATTCAAGTGCTTTTTCAGACCTTTCTCATTTGATTTTAATTTGATACCTTTTCCATACTACAGAATTGTAGTGTCGGAATTGATGTGTTATCCTTTTTAATAGTGTATATTAGCACATTAACACATAATTCAAGTAATACATAAGCATTTCTATTAAAATCATATTAATATGCTCAATAAAATTATTAAATATTTTCTGGAGAATAAGTTGGTTACGGTACTTGTTCTGACCGGATTTGTAGCATGGGGTATTGCAACCGCTCCTTTTGGCTGGCAAACAGGATTTCTGCCATCAGATCCGGTTGCGGTGGATGCGATACCGGATATTGGTGAAAATCAGCAGATTGTTTTCACGAAATGGCCCGGACGTTCTCCACAGGATATTGAAGACCAGATTTCATATCCCCTCACAACATATTTACTCGGTATTCCGGGTGTGAAAACCATTCGGAGTTCCTCTATTTTCGGATTTTCCAGTATCTATATCATTTTTAATGAAGATGTTGAGTTTTATTGGTCGCGGTCCCGAATATTGGAAAAAATAAGTTCTCTTCCCTCCGGATTATTGCCCGATGGAGTGCAACCAACATTAGGACCCGATGCCACAGCATTGGGTCAGGTCTACTGGTACACACTTGAAGGACGCGATAAGGACGGTAATCCTACCGGAGGATGGGATTTGCATGAAATACGGACTGTTCAGGATTTTTATGTAAAATATGGATTGAATGCTACTGAAGGTGTTTCTGAAGTGGCTTCGGTTGGCGGATATGTGCAGGAATATCAGATAGATGTAAATCCCGATGCTTTAAAAGCATATGATATTCCGCTACATAAGGTTATGCAGGCTGTGAGGAAATCAAACAAAGATGTCGGGGCAAAAACAATTGAAATTAATCAGGCCGAATATCTTGTGCGTGGTTTGGGGTATATTGAAAAAGTAGAGGATATTGAAAAAGCGGTGGTAGCGGTTCAGGATAATGTTCCTATTCGAATTCAGGATATTGGACATGTAAGTCTTGGTCCGGCTTCCCGCAGAGGTGCTCTCGATAAAGACGGAGCCGAAGTGGTTGGTGGGGTTGTTGTGGCACGCTATGGTGCTAATCCTTTAGAGGTTATTAATAATGTAAAGGAAAAAATAAAAGAAATATCACCAGGCTTGCCTTCAAAGACACTTGCCGATGGAACAGAAAGTAAATTAACGATTGTGCCTTTTTACGATCGTTCGGAATTGATTTATGAAACACTGGGAACGCTTGAAGAAGCTTTGTCGCTGCAGATTCTTATTACTATTCTGGTTATTATTGTAATGATTTATAACCTGAGAGCTTCATTTCTCATATCGAGTTTATTGCCTATAGCGGTACTTATGGTTTTTATCGCGATGAGGTATGTTGGTGTTGATGCGAACATCGTGGCTCTTTCCGGTATTGCTATTGCTATTGGTACCATGGTCGATTTGGGGATAATTCTCTCGGAGAATATTGTGAAAAAACTGGATGAAGCTCCCCCCGGTGAATCATTACTAACATCTATTTATAATGGTTCGGCAGAAGTTAGTTCAGCTATTCTTACTGCTGTTTCTACTACTATTGTGAGTTTTATTCCCGTATTTACCATGCAGGCTGCGGAGGGGAAATTATTCGGCCCCTTGGCATTTACCAAAACTTTTGCGTTGGTGGCAGCACTTATCGTTTCTTTACTCATTTTACCAACGTTAGCACACTGGTTTTTTGGTTTTAAAATCAAAAATCCTCGTCATACTAAATGGATTAATATTTTGCTTATTGCTGCCGGTGTTATCGGATTATTCGGTAATGTTGTATGGGCAGGTGTATTGCTGATTTTATTTGGAAGCATCTCTTTTATTAAACCGGTAATCTCTGATACAAAGTTGTTTGTGAAACCTTTTTTTCGCACAATTCTCAAACATATAGAATTGATTTTGGTGGTAATTGGCGTTATTTGGCTTTTGGCAAAGTATTGGTTACCACTCGGTGCCGGTAAAAGTGTATTTCTCAATTTTGTCTTTGTAGCACTCTTGGTTGGTATAATTTTAGGTGCTTTTCGCTTATTGCAGTATTCCTATACAAGAATTTTACTCTGGTGTTTGAGAAATAAAGTTACGTTTTTATTAATCCCCACTGTATTAATACTCTTAGCTGTGAATATCTGGATGGGTTTTACCACTGTTTTCGGTTTTGTTGCTCAAGGGACAGAAAAAATTGGGTGGAATATACGAACTACAGATGTCTGGTCGGGGCTTGCCCATGCTTTTCCCGGTATTGGAAAAGAGTTTATGCCGTCATTGGATGAAGGGAGTTTTTTGCTTATGCCAACCTCTATGCCGCACTCCGGTATTGAATTTAATCAGAAAGTTGTTGGTCAGTTAGATATGTTGCTCACCAATATCCCCGAG
Organism: Bacteroidales bacterium; assembly: GCA_046482735.1. Classification (GTDB taxonomy): domain Bacteria; phylum Bacteroidota; class Bacteroidia; order Bacteroidales; family UBA1715; genus JAQICB01. The sequence continues at coordinate 8,631 of JAWOEL010000012.1, forward strand.
GTTGAACTCGCTGTGGGTAAACTCGGACGGGTAGAGTCGGCACTTGACCCTGCACCAATATCAATGTATGAAAATGTTATCAATTACAAGTCGGAATATGCACTTAACGAAAAAGGACATCGTGAACGGTTCAAAACCGATAATGAAAACGGATATATGTTGAAAACCGGAGATACGCTTACTAATCAGGAAATTTTAAGCAAGGGCATCTCTTCCGATGAGTTGGTAAAGGATGAAAATGGACGGTATTTTAGAAATTGGCGTGAACATATTACATCTTCCGATGATATTTGGAAAGAAATAGTGGCGGTAACTAAAATTCCGGGTGTTACGTCTGCACCGAAACTGCAACCTATTGAAACGAGGTTGGTCATGTTACAAACAGGAATGCGGGCACCTATGGGTATAAAAGTGTTCGGCCCCGACCTTGCAACTATCGAGGATTTTGGTATGAAACTGGAAGGTATTTTAAAGGAAGTGCCATCGGTAAAATCCGAAGCTGTCTTTGCCGACCGTATTGTAGGGAAACCATACATACACCTCAACATTAACAGAGATAAAATTTCTCGCTATGGATTGAATGTTGAAGATGTGCAACAAACTATTGAAACAGCCATCGGAGGAATGAACGTGTCTTCATCTGTTGAAGGACGAGAGCGATTTCCTATACGGGTACGGTATCCGAGAGAGTTACGGGACGATCCCGAATCACTCGGAAAAATTTTAATTTCCACAC
>JAWOEL010000023.1:0-12161 GCA_046482735.1 Bacteroidales bacterium
CTGGGATTATGCTTTGATAGATGGTGAGGAAGAATATATGTTTGATACCACATCGAAAACAGAAAAAACAATATCGCCACCGGTTGGTATGCATCGCTTTTCGGTTATAGGAACAGATCAGCATTCCTGTGTATCGCATGACACAACAGAGGTACTTGTGCGGGAGTTGCCTGTTTGTGTTTTGCCTCAGGATACTGCTTTTTGTGAAGATGAATATATAATACTCGATGCCGGTCCGGATAAAGACTCATATGAATGGAATACCGGAGAAACGACTCAACACATACGGGTTGACACTACCGGGTATTATGCCGTGCGTGTGTCCGAATATTCTTGTTATAATTCCGATACACTATTTGTGCAAGTACATTCGATGCCAACACCCCATATTGGTGCAGATACTGCTATTTGTGAAGATACATTTTTGTCGCTTCGTACCGAAAAGCAATACGAAACGTATGAATGGAATACGACAGCAACGTCACGTGAAATTTCCGTAAACACAGAAGGCACGTATAAAGTCACGGTTTCCGAACATAATTGTTTTGCTTCTGATTCATTGTATGTTCGTGTAAAACCGCTACCGCAGATATTATTTCCTTCTGATACATCTATATGTCGGGGCGATTCGATAGTATTGGATGCCGGCAATGCGGATTCATATATGTGGAATAGCGGCGATACAACGCGGACAAAAAAAGTGTCTGAGGAAGGGGTATATTTTGTGAGAACAGAACTCGAATCTTGTGTTTCAAATGCTTCTTTGTCTCTCAGTTTACGAGATTTGCCGGAGCTGACTTTACAATCTCCGTATTATGTTTGTGAACAGGGACGACTTTCAGTTAAAGATGAATTTGATAGTTATGTGTGGGACGATGGGAGTACTTCATCTTTTATTGATGTTTCAGAATCAGGAATGCATGTTTTGAGAGTCGAAAAAAACAACTGTTTTTCATATGATTCTGTTGAATGTATTGTCGAAGAACCAATTACGGCTCGTATACAAGGACCTGATTATATGTGTAAAAATGACACTGTTACACTTTCTTCCGAACCAGATGCACTTCATTATACATGGAATACCGGTGATACAACACAATTTATTCATATAATTGCAGACGGCACATATTCGGTGCATGTTTCCAACAACGCCTGTTCTGATACTGATGTGTTTGAAATAAAAGGTAAAGCAGTTCCTTCGTTTACCATAGAAGGCGATACTTTGGTATGTGAAGGAGCATTGGAGTCTCGGTATAATATTCATGGTAATATAGAAAATGCAGATATGTTATGGGAAACAGCTAAGAATAATGAAACTACATTTTCTGTTTTTCCGGGTCGACTATCTTATATAGATTGGCATATTCCAGGTATGGATACAATTCGAGTACGAGCTGTTAATAATTGGGGCTGTTCATATACTCAAACGCAGCCTGTGTATGTCTCTCCTGAGCCACATGTTGATTTTAATTACATAAATAATAATGATTCCGGTGTTGAATTTCGAAATCTATCGGAACCGGCAGAGATTGAAGAGGTTTCTGTGTTGCTGTCCAATAAAGCTTATTGGCATTTTGGTAGAGATGACGACACAATGCAGCTTGTACACGCGACTGATACAATGGTTTCGTACCCATATGGTGAGTATGATGTTGAATTGTTAGTTGTCAATGAATTTGGATGTAGTAATATGATTACAAAAGACATATTTGTCGATGTATATAATTCTTTATATATACCAAATACGTTTTGTCCTAATCATTTTTCACATGACATACGTGTGTTTAAACCTACTGGTGTAAATTTAGTTTCGTATAAGATATGGGTTTTTGATTCGTGGGGTAATGTTGTGTGGTATTCGGACAAATTAGAGAATGGACAGCCTGTCGAAGCTTGGGATGGTACATACAATGGGGAGCCGTTACAATCTGATATGTACTTTTGGAAAGTGGAGGCGGAGTTTTCTGATGGCTCTATCTGGCCTAATATTCAAATGAATAAAGAACATAAGGGTACGCATGGTTCAGTATTTTTATTACGGTAAATACCTGCCATATATACATGAGCATGTATGAGTTAAAGATTGAGGAGGGTGTTCTTTACTGTTCAGAACTGTTATACAAAGTACATAAATCCGATATTACAACAAACCTTTTGTGCTTGGTAGTCCCTGATTGTAGAGATGTCGAGAAACAGCCATTTTAATAGCTTTTGCGGTAGCTTTAAATATTGCCTCAATTTTATGATGCTCATTATCGCCTTCTACTTGTATATTGAGATTACATTTTGCTGCATCAGAAAATGATTTAAAAAAATGAAATAACATTTCTGTTGGCATATCCCCAACCATTTCGCGAGAAAAATGTGCATTCCAAACAAGCCATGGCCGACCTGAAAAATCAATAGCAACCTGAGCAAGAGATTCGTCCATAGGAAGTAAGAAACCATATCGCTCAACTCGTTTTTTGTCGCCAAGTGCTTGTAAAAAGGCTTCGCCAAGTGCAATACCCGTATCTTCAATTGTATGGTGTTCATCTACTTGTAGGTCTCCTTGCACAGAAATGTTCATGTCGCAATTTGAATGTCGCGACAATTGTTCCAACATATGATCAAAAAAACCTAAACCTGTTGATATAGAAGAAGAACCGGAACCATCAATATTGATTGCAATATCTATATGTGTTTCGTTTGTAGAGCGGGTAATGTGAGCTTTTCGTTCGGGGAATATAAGTAATTCCGATATTTTCAGCCAATCAGGTACATGATGAGTACATGTCGTGAGTGCTTTTTCTGTTACGCTATGGTCTGATTCCAATAATATTGATTTGCATCCTAAGTTTTGTGCCAGTAAAACATCAGTTTCCCGGTCACCAATTACATATGATTCTTCCATATTATAATTTCCGGATATATATTCTTGTAAAAGAGCAGTTCCGGGTTTTCGTGTTGGTTTATTTTCATGTGGAAATGTTCGGTCTATAATAATCTCATCAAATTGTATTCCTTCATTTTTCAGAAACTTTAGCATTTTATGTTGTACCGGCCAAAATGTTTCTTCAGGAAATGAATTTGTTCCCAGACCATCTTGATTGGTTACCATAACTAATTTGTAGTCGGTATACAGTACAATTTTTTGCAATGCAGATATAACTGAGGGAATAAATTCAAATTTTTCAAAAGAATCTATTTGAAAATCTTCTGAGGGTTCATCAATGATAGTTCCGTCTCTATCAATAAAAAGCACTTTTTGCATATGTTTTTAATTTAAAAAGAAATTTCAAATAATTGTGGCCAATATTTGCCGGTTACAAATATACGATTATTCTTAGAATCGTATGCTATACCATTTAATACATCAGTCGTTTCATCTTTTTCTTGTTCGGGCAATAATCCATCAAGATTAAGTCTTTTTTGCACTTTTCCGCTTGTCGGATCTATGGCTACAATGTCGTTTGATTGGTAAATATTTGCATATATAAGCCCGTTAATATATTCTAATTCATTGAGATAAGAAACTGCCCCAACGTGATCGTATACAGCGAATTGTTTGATTTTTTGCATATGTGGAAGGGTATACACATATAAAAATTCTGAGCCATCACTCATATATACGTATGTTCCATCATTGCATAGTCCCCAACCTTCTGTGTCGTATGTGAATTCACCAATTTTTTTGAGATTATCGGTTTTATATATAAAACCTTTTTGAGATTTCCAGGTTATTTGTAAGAGGGAGTCGCCTATACGGGTAAGTCCTTCACCAAAGTATGAATCGGATAATGCATGTTTTTTAATTATGCGTCCACTTTCTAATTCCACTATGCGTATAGATGATTCTCCGTACTGTCCGGTACTTTCATATAACACACCATTATGCCACTCAAGTCCTTGTGTATAGGCATTTCTGTCGTGATTATATGATGTGATTACCTCTGGGTAAACAGGGGTAATGTGTTTGTCCGAAACAACTGTTATGTACATGTTATGTGTTTCTGTGTGTTCTTCTGTGAATATACGAAAACTTATAGATTGTCGACCTAATATTGTATCGGGTATGTGGCAGTTAAAATTTTTTTCGGGATGGTGGATGGTTTCGGTAATGGTACCATTTAGTAATATTTGAACTGAATCAGGAATTACATTATCAGATGCATATTTACAATGCAATGTTGAGTGAGATTGAACCAAAGATGTGTTTCCTTCTATTGAAACAGAATATTGTTCTGTTTTGTCTGTAGTGTTTGTGCAGGAACATAAGCTCACAATTCCAATTATGAGTATACCATATATGTGATGTATTATTTTTTGCATATGTTTATTTTTAATTAATTTTTAGTTTAGTCATATAAAAAAGTGCAAATTTCAAATAATCGTTGCAATGCATATTGCCAATAGGCTCATTATATTTGAGTTCCATAATATTATGTATAACGTGAGTTCAATAAGATTTCACTTTTAAACGAAAAATCATATTGAATGTCTGTTTGTATGTACAAAAATATAATTTTATGTAATATGAGCTCTTCGTTTTGCAAAGAAACTGGCAGGAAATATTTTTTTCATTAAAAAAAGAAGGGATTATTTTAATTATACAATTTTTTTTTATCTTTATCTATTATTACAGCATAATATGAAAGCAAGGAGATATTCAAATTATTTTAAGCCATTACTCATGATATGGGATATTTTATGTATATGTGTGGCATATATGTTATCCTTATATTTTCGGTACAATTCTTTTGAACATATCAGAAATCTTGAAGCACAGGTTTTATTGTTGTTTTCTATTGTGTTTTGGATAATATTAGTAAAAAAATACGAAGCACACAAGCTTATTCGTATACGCTATCGCGAAAATTTTATTAGCAAATCTATACGGGTAATTCTTTTACATGCACTGTTATTATTGGCACTAGTCGTTATTTTGAAATATGATTATATTTCTCGGTTGCACATTTTGTATTTTTATATTGTCTTATTTACTATAATACTAACCTCACGTATGGTAGGTATTTTGATACTCGAACATCTTCGGGCACGGGGTATAAATTACAGAACAATTGCAATTGTAGGTATGAATAGGGTTGGTAAGAATATGGTGACATATTTGCAAAAAGATTTATCATTAGGATATTATATTATTGGTTATTTTGATGATAAGCCCTCGGATATAAATAATATACAGCTGTTAGGAAATGTGAGTGAAGTAAGAGATTATATACGTTCACATATTGTTGATGAGTTGTTTATTGCATCATTAGATTATGATAGTACAACAATAAAACAAATAATTGAAGAATGTGAACAGAATTTCACTCGTGTAAAAATAATTCCTGAATTTCAAAAATACACTCATAACAGACAGGTCAATATTGATTTTTATGGCACTATACCGATTGTTTTTTTACGGAAAGAACCTTTAGAAAATTCAACAAATCGTTTGCTTAAACGAAGTTTTGATGTGGTGTTTTCTCTTGTGTTTTTTTTAGTAATTGCTCCATGGTTATTCCCTATAATTATGACACTTGTTGCTGTTAGTTCACGCGGACCTCTATTTTTTTCACAGTTACGATCGGGAGAAAATAATACCAGTTTTAAATGTTATAAATTTCGAACTATGTTTGTGAATGACTCATCGGATGAACAGCAAGCTACACGAAATGATTCTCGTATAACTCCGGTGGGAAAATGGTTACGAAAATTTAATTTAGATGAATTACCGCAATTTTATAATGTATTGCGTGGTGATATGTCGGTGGTGGGACCGCGTCCGCATATGATAAAACATACTGAAGAATATTCATCGCGTATACAACATTATTTGGTGCGGCATTTTGTAAAACCAGGTCTTACCGGTTGGGCACAGGTAAACGGATACCGGGGCGAAACCAAAAAAGATGCTGATATGCAGAATCGTATCGAATATGATATTTGGTATATTGAACATTGGTCATTTCTTTTTGATGTGCGCATTATATTTCAAACACTTACTAATATGTGCAAAGGTGAAAAAAATGCGGTGTAAACACAGTTTGTCTATTTATTTTTCTCTCTTTGAATCCTGATTATATTCTTTTGTTATTCTGCCAACTCCGAAGCTGATAATTCTTAGTACCAACAAAATAACTGTGAACGTATTGATTTATTTTTTTGCTTACATGTTGTTTTGTTTTAGATAAATTTTTATATATTTGGAATGCAATAGCATGAATTACATAACAACAAAAACCATAGTAGAAAATAGTTCTTGTTATACGCACGCAACAATACAGTAGATTTATTTAAAATAATTTAGCACAAAGTGTATTATTTGAAAGGAGGTAAACTATGATGTAAAAGCAGATTGTCATTACAATCAAGGATTGGTGATGGCACGGTTGAAAACTGAAGTAAAGTTTGTGCAGTTTCATCCGAAAACCTTAACTGCAAAAACCCCATCCCGTAGATTAATCGCAAAATGTAATTGAGGGATGAGGTAGTTAACATAAGTATTAACAATATAAATTAACGTAATATGTATACCAAAAGTTATATTTTTAGTTCATTATTTGTAGGTGCAATTATTATTTTTTTTATGAATATTACATCCTGTTCTAAGGATGATAAAATTAATGATAATTCGCAACAATTACATGAACCCATAAATTTTTCTAAGGAAATACAATTGTATGATGCATCCGGTGAAAATTCTGTCATAATGCAAGTGTCCTCAAAAGATACATCTTTAGTCGCAATGTATTCTGCAGATAATTTTGAGATAATACCAATTAAACAAGGTCAAACAACGTCTGAAGCCATAAAAGAATATTATGGCAGTACATCTCAGGAAGTCTCATCCGATTATGAGCAGGATAGTGATGGTGATTTTGCCGAAAATGGTACAGAAAGTTCAAGTATTTCTTTTGAAGTGATTTCAAAAGATTTAAGTGCTGAAACCCGAAATGTTGCCGTTACATATGTGCATCCTGACGATGGAGATGAAAGAGCAAAATGGCGGTATTATGACCATTATAGCTTTGATGATTGTGTAACTATCACGAGAGTTAGTTTTTGGCGACGAGTATATGTCGGAGTATATTGTAAGAAAAAATCACCGTATTCTTCCTGGAGTACTATTACCGGTGCATGGTATAAATTGCGGAATAATGAGCAACACAATAAGTGTGAAGTTGGCAGTTATAGGCTAAAGGCACGGGTGAAAACGAAAAAGTCCAGTGCTTATACTATTGAATTTGATGATTAAATAAATAGGTTTTAAACAAGAAGAAGGTGTCTGTGTAATGTAGTAAATTGTCAATATAACTATTTTGTGCAGGCATCTTCTTAATATAATGATATAATGGATAAGAGGGTATTGGTTTGGGTTTTAGTTATTTTCTCTGCGTGCAACAAAGAACAGGTAGATAGTGCTTCTTTTGTAAACACTAATGCTATTACACATCAATATGAATTGGTCATAGAGGGCATGTTGTCTGACGAAACAGCTGTGCAGATGGTGCAATTATCCAAACCGATTTATGTAACTGATACAGTTAAACATAGTGCAATACACAATGCAGAAGTATATGTGACCGATGGGGAAAATATATATCAATATATGTATTCAGACCAAAAAGGATTATATTATTCAAAAAAGCCATACAGGGGTGTTCCCGACAAAGAATATACTATACATGTGGTATATAATAATAAGCAATACACAGCAACTGATTGTATGCCGGAGTGTGATTCAACTTTGAATTATCCGGTAAAAGATATACGAAAGACAGGTTCTCGTATTGAAATATATTCTAAAACTCATAATTTTGGATATTCTACACCGTCAATCTGGACAGGTATTGAAAGATCAATAGATGCATCAGAATCTTTTCCTCATATAGATATTAATTATGCTAACCGATTTATTTTTCTTTATAATCATTCAGAGAGTCCTCCTCAGGGAGTTTTTCCTTCCGGATTTACGTCTACCGGCGTTTCCGGACATGAGAATGACACATTACAAATTGTAAAAATGGCAATATCAGATTCATATTATGATTATTTGATTTCTTATTTTAATAGTACTGATTGGAGTTCCAGCATATTTGCAACTATTCCCGGAAACACCTGCACAAATGTGAGTAAAGGAGCAACAGGATATTTTCATACTGCAGCTATTCAAAGGTTTACATTGACGTATAAAGACTTTCAAAAAATTGTATCGAATTAATCTATATATAATAATATGTATTACCTCAATTCAGTTCTCATATGCTCAATATGCATATCAGAACAAAAACAGTATTGATGTATATGATGCACATAAACTTATTGCGAAAACTGATGGTTTTGTAAAGGATACACCTGTTGTTGCGGTAATTGACAAGGGTGTTTTGATTAATCATACACATATACAGAATAGTATGTGGATTAATTATCATGAAATTCCGGATAATGGCATTGATGATGATGGAAATGGTTTTATTGATGATGTATATGGTTGGAATGTAGAACAGCATTCACCAGATGTAAGTAATGGGGGAGTTGGTAATTGGCATGGAACACCGGTAAACGGAATTATTTCTGCGATAATTAATAATCCTGAATCACAAAGTTGTGTGCAATTATTGAATGTGGTTAAAGGTGAATCTGTTGCATCAATAATTCAAGCACTACAATATGTGTATACTATGCGCAAATTGTTTAACGAAACTAATGGCGAAAAGGGAGCATATATTGTTGCGGTAAATTGTTCATGGGGCAAAGATTCCTTATGGGAATCCGATTATCCACAATGGTGTGCTATGTATGATAGTTTAGGTTCTGTTGGGGTGCTGAGTATTCATGCTGTTTCTAATGAATATACTAATGTTGAAAAAGTAGGAGACATGCCATCTTTGTGTTCAAGTGATTATCTTATCACCGTTACTGATATATTACCTACAGGAATAATACCTGCTGCGTATGGTAGGTATTCGGTTGATGTGGCAGCTCCCGGAAATTATTCCTATACTTATGTTAATACCGGTGGATATGGTTATTTCGGGGGAACATCAGCTGCTGCTGCATACGTTACTGCTACTGTAGCGTTGTTGTATAACTTATCGATAATAACTGGGCAGAATCAGGCTAAACACAATCCCGCAGAAACAGCTCTATTATGTAAAAATGCTATACTGTGTGGTGTACAAAAAACACCTGAGCTTACCTATAAAACAGTTTCAGGAGGTGTACTAAATGTTTTTGGAGCTATGAAGTATATCTGTGATTATGAAGGAAAAGCATATATGTATCATGATATATACGAATTGTTACGAATTGTATCTGTGTATCCTATGCCAATTAATGGATATGGTTTTGTGCAAATAGAGTCAGGTTCAGATGTTAAAGCAATACTGAGTCTTGTCGATGATGCAGGAGTAACTATACAGCAAACAAACATATGTATCCAAAAAGGAATAGACATTTTTTCGATTGATTTTTCAAAAATACAAACAGGAACTTATACACTGCGTGTACATACATCACATATAAGTCGCAGTGTTATGATAATAATTGAGTAAAAATGAAGTAAATCATTGTATGTCAATAGTGGCACACGTACACATTAATTAATTATATATATGAAGCAATTAGTGTCTTTTGTTATTTGTATGTTTATTAGTTTTATTGCTGTTTCGCAAACAAAATATACCATACGTGGATATGTTACAAACCGCTCAACAGGAGAAATTCTTGTTGGTGCATCAATATATGAAAACAAACAATATACGGGAGTTATTACGAATGATTATGGTTTTTATTCATTATCACTCCCTGCCGGCACACATACTATTACGTATTCATATATTGGATATGATATACAAGACAGAGAAATAAAACTCACCAAGGACACAGTACAACATATTTCTCTTGTTGAAAAAGCTACTGTTTTAGACTCTGTAGTTATAACCCCACAATTAGAAACAACCGTTTTACGTCATAATGATTTTAGTAAACAAACAGTCACAATGAATCATTTACAACACATGCCCGTTATGTTTGGCGAACCTGATCTGATAAAGTATATACAATTACAATCGGGTGTTAAAACACTTGGTGAAGGATCTTCCGGAATGTTTGTGCGTGGAGGAAGTAGTGATCAAAATCTTATTTTGATTGATGAAGCTCCTGTGTATAATCCGTCGCATTTGTTTGGATTAGTGTCTGTATTTAATCCTGCGGTGTGTAATAACGTTGAGTTGTATAAGAGTAATATGCCAGCTCAATATGGTGGACGAGTTTCGTCAGTTGTTGATTGTAAAATGAAAGAAGGCAATATGCACGAATATGATTTTTCTGTTGGCGTGACACCCTTTTCGGGAAATTTCATGTTTCATGGACCTCTTAAACATGATACTGCAAGCTTTTTGATTGCAGGAAGAAAAAGTATTGTTGATTTTTTTGCACGTCCCGGTCCGAATATGCCTTTAGTTCCCGGTTTTTATGATGTTAATATGAAAGTGCATACGAAAATCTCTAATTCGGATCGATTGTTTTTGTCTCTATATACCGGACATGACGTGTTGGAAGCTACAGACGGATTGAATAATTCATGGGGGAATACGACAAGCACTCTCAGATGGAACCGAAATGTCGGGAGTAAATTTTTTATAAACACATCGTGTATTATAAGTAATTACAGCAATCATGTGAGTTTTCATGATGATGCCCGAAATTATAATTGGGTAACAGGCTTACGGGATATTCATGTCAAAAGTAATGTTTCATATTATGTTCAGCCACAGAATGTAATAAAAGCAGGTGTCAGCAGCATATATCACTCTTTTATTCCCGGAGAAACCGACAATGCAGCACAGAGTATCCCCCGTATTCAAGCATTTGAACATGCGGTTTATGCATCGCATGATGTGACACTTAATAATAACATAGGATTTCATTACGGATTACGCCTATCTGCTTTTCAGAATCATGGCAAAGCAACCTGGTATACGTACAATGAACAACATGAACCTACAGATATACATACCAATAAGAGTGGGGTGTATAATACCTATGTGAACCCTGAGCCCCGTGTGAGTATACATTTTATGTATAGTTCTCAATCTTCGGTAAAACTAGCTTATGCCCGTAATGTGCAATATATGCAGATTTTGCAAAATAATACACACTCGTACTCATCTCTCGAAATGTGGTTTCCGGCACACAAAAATATACCCCCAATTACTGCTGATGTTTTTTCCGCCGGATGGTTTTATAGTTTGTCACCAACATATTCTGTATCAGCAGAAATATATTATAAAAAATACCAACATCAACTTGACTATGTAAATCAAGCACGTTTATTACACAATCCGTATATTGTAGGTGAAATAAGAAGCGGAACGGCTCATGCCTATGGAGCGGAATGTAATATACACAAAAAAATAGGGAACATAACAGGAAATATAAGTTATACGTACTCAAAAGCAATACGCAAAATCGCAGATATCAATAATAATGAATATTATAATTCCCCCTATGATATTCCCCATGATTTTAAAATCAGTGGTCAGTATACAATTAATGAATCGTGGCGTATAAGTGCAGCATGGATGTATATGAGTGGGCAGCCGGCGACGTTTCCGGTTGGATTTTATACCTATCAACATGCCACAGTACCCATTTATACAGAACGGAATGCTAGTCGACTTCCTGATTATCATAGATTAGATGTTTCATGTCATTATTTTCCCGAACAGAGACATAAAAGAATTAATTGGCGCATGAATGTTGGCCTGTTTAATGTGTATGCCCGTAAAAATCCATTAGGATATGAATTTATTTCACGAGATTCAGCTGAACTACCCGCTGTCTATCAATACACTTTATTTCGCTTTTTACCCACCTTTTCAATTACTGCAGAATTTTGAATTAACGCGATAATCGGTAAATACTCTGTGTTTCTTTGTGGTGACGATAGATGTTAGGTGTTAGATATGAGATTACACAAAGAACCACCTTTCCACTACCCATGTCATTGCGAGCGTAACGCAGTGGAGCTCAATGAAGTTAATCTCTACCAATGAAATATAAGACTAAATAACCGTCAGTCCACCGATCGGGCTCAAGCGCATGGCTCTGTGGAAGTGCTCGATCGCGATGAGCGGCCGGCCGGCATGCGTGTTCACCCAGCCGCTCCC
>JAWOEL010000036.1:0-22705 GCA_046482735.1 Bacteroidales bacterium
GTTTACGTCTGTAAATGATTGTTTTCAAGATGAGAATAACAGTCTACCCCGAATATACTTCGGGGATGTATTTGGAGTTTTCGCCTATTAACCAAATTTCATCGTATTCTAATCCATATTTTTCTAATTTTTCCTTTTCTTCAATCATCAAAGGTATATCTAAAAATATTATATCTTTATTGCTATCTTCTATTTCTCTAATTAATTCTTTTACTACATGTTTATGTACTATTTTGTTTAACTTGTTAATTTTCTTTTTATAAATATAAGTGCTGTAAGATTTTGAATTAGCAATAATTAGATGACTATGAATTACTATATAGTGCTTGCGAGAAAACTACTTTTTTTCTGTGTTTCTGATGCGAAAGCTTCAAAGACGAGGCTTTCGAAATCTTAAAAATCAACAAGTTTACGTCTGTAAATGATTGTTTTCAAGATGAGAATAACAGTCTATCCCGAACATACTTCGGGGATGTATTTGGAGTTTTCGCGCAGAAACTATATACCATAATTACTGAAAAGAGTATGGAGAAAAATAAATGTAATGACTCAGAAAGAATACGTTTCAGAAAAGAATAATTTATTTTACATTGTATTTAGTGAAATGTTGTGTTTGGGTATTTTGTTTTTTCAAAACATTTTGGATACTAGTTTATGATGTGGTAAGCAAAATGTATAATAAACATATTTTTTGCATAAAATAAACGAGTTCGCATTTTCTGTTTAATAAATGAGATTTGATCTGGTATATATTAGTACATATGTATATTATATTTAAGTAAAATTATCCTGTTTTTTTTCATAAAAAAACAGACTTTGTGTTTGCAAACGAATTATTGAATGTGAACATACGTGTATGCCCCAAAGATTTCATATGTGTATATTTTTTATGATGTACATCATAAAAAAAAATATTTCTATACAAAACAAGTATTTATTATTATTTTTATTTAGGTCTTTTTTGTTTAATTAATGTTTTTTTATTTGTTTCGTAGATGGTAAAAATTTACGTTAAATCTTTAAAAAATAAATTATGTTATTAACAATGAATTCAGTATTTTGGCTTATACCGATAGCCTCCGTAATTGCTTTAGTTTTTGCATGGATTTTCTTTAAGTCCATGATGAAGAACTCAGAAGGAAATTCAAAAATGCAAGAAATTGCTCAATATGTAAGAGAGGGGGCAATGGCGTATCTACGAAGTCAATATAGAGTAGTAGCTATTGTTTTTGCTATTTTATTAGTAGTCTTTGCATTCTTAGCATATATAGATGTGCTAAATCCTTTTGTTCCATTAGCCTTTTTAACCGGTGGTTTTTTCTCCGGTTTGTGTGGGTATTTAGGTATGAAAACCGCAACTTTTGCATCGGGGCGAACAGCTCATGGAGCATCTCAATCATTAAATAAAGGGTTACAAGTAGCATTTCGTTCAGGAGCAGTAATGGGACTTGTTGTTGTTGGTTTTGCTCTCTTAGATATTGCTTTGTGGTATTGGGGATTAAATGCAATTTATGATAATAATGTTTTTGGCATGGGGCTTTCAGTAGCCAATGAAGCTGGTTTAGCCGGAAGTTGGAAACCGGAATTTGCATTAAATGACGAATTTCAGTCAATAAAAATGATTCATATTACCACAACAATGTTAACATTTGGTATGGGAGCGTCAACACAAGCTTTATTTGCACGTGTTGGTGGAGGTATTTATACGAAAGCTGCTGATGTTGGTGCAGATTTGGTTGGTAAAGTAGAAGCCGGTATACCGGAAGATGATCCGCGTAACCCTGCAACAATTGCAGATAATGTAGGTGACAATGTAGGAGATGTTGCTGGTATGGGAGCTGATTTATATGAATCATATGCAGGTTCTATTTTAGCTACAGCAGCCTTAGGTTCTGCAATAGCTATGACAGACGGGAAATTTAATGATATGGCAATTTTAGCACCAATGATAGTTGCCGCAATTGGAATTATTTTCTCAATTATTGGCGTATATATGGTTCGAACAAAAGAGTCTGCTACTGCTAAAAATTTATTGAATTCTTTGTTATTTGGTACTGCAGGTAGTTCAGTATTGATATTAATAGGCATTGTTGTTATGGCTCAGTTAGGATGGATTCCATGGGGCATTTTAGGATCTGTTATTTCCGGTTTACTTGCAGGTATTATTATTGGTCAGGGAACCGAGTATTTTACTTCCGACGGATATAAACCAACGCAGGGAATTGCAAGACAAGCTCAACAAGGTCCTGCCACAACAATTATTGATGGTATTGCTGTAGGTATGTATTCTACCTGGATACCTGTAGTTACTATAGTTGCTGGAATTATCGCTGCATATGGTTTTGCAGGTGGTTTTACAGATTTCTCTCATGGAGTGTATGGTATTGGTTTTGCTGCCGTTGGTATGCTCTCAACTCTTGGTATTACTCTGGCAACTGATGCTTTTGGACCTATTGCAGATAATGCCGGTGGTAATGCTGAAATGTCTGAACTTCCGCCCGAAGTAAGAGAACGTACGGATGCTCTTGATATGTTAGGAAACACTACAGCTGCTACTGGAAAAGGATTTGCTATTGGATCTGCAGCTTTAACAGCAATGGCACTTTTAGTTGCCTATATGGAAGAGGTTCGATTGTGGTTGAAGAAAGCACCGGAATTGGGACAATTATTTATGGATAAAGTTGGTATTGACTCAATGTTAGATGCTGAAATATCCCATTTTGTTGAATTTTATGAATTAAATTTATTTAACCCCTTATTATTAGCCGGATTATTTTTAGGTGCAATGATGACATTTGTGTTTTCAGCTATGACTATGAAAGCTGTAGGACGTGCTGCCGGTGCAATGGTTGATGAAGTTCGACGTCAGTTTAAAGAGATGCCCGGTATTTTAGATGGTTCTACAAAACCCGAATATGCAAAATGTGTTGCAATTTCTACTAAAGGAGCTCAACGCGAAATGATACTTCCATCTGTTGTTGCAATATCTGTTCCTATTATTGTTGGATTGGTGTTTGGTGTTGCCGGAGTTATCGGATTATTAATGGGAACTTTGGTTAGTGGATTTTCTCTTGCCATTATGTTAAACAATTCAGGTGGTGCTTGGGATAATGCGAAAAAATATATTGAAAAAGGTAATTATGGCGGTAAAAATAGTGAAGCACACCATGCAGGTGTTGTTGGAGATACCGTGGGTGACCCGTTTAAAGACACTTCAGGACCTTCATTAAACATATTAATTAAATTAATGACAATGGTTTCTGTAGTAATGTCCGGAGTTACTGTTGTGTATTCTATTTTATAATATACATTCTATACTGTAAATTACAGTTTTTGTATAATATACAATGTAAGAAAAGAGGTTTGCGTTAATATAATGCAGCCTCTTTTTTTTATTTGTTTTGTTTGTATCAAATAATTGCTTATTTTTATATTTTAAATATATAAACAAACACTATTAAATTTTATATAATATGGCTATAAGTGAAAGTGCAGAAGAGTTACGAAAAATTATTCTTAAAGCAATAGACGACCATGTAATTACACGCGAAGAATATGATCATATAATTCATATAGCAACTGAGGATGGAGTTATTGATTCACAAGAACAGGCATTGTTAGCAGAATTACAAAATATGATAAATGATGGGTCGGTAAAATTATATAAAGAATAATTTTTATTTTCTGAGTCAGGTTGTTGCATGAATATTTTATGTATTACGTGTTTTACGTAAATCAAATTATCCTTTTTTAGAAAGGGTAATAAAAATTATATTTGCACAAAAAGTAGTAAAATGAACAAGATAGTACATAAAGAAACGTTATCGGAGAAAGTTGAGAAAATAGAGATTGAAGCTCCGAGGATTGCAAAAAAAAGAAAAGCAGGTCATTTTGTTATAGTGAAAATTGGTGAAAAAGGAGAACGTATACCTTTAACAATTTCTCAGGCAAATGAAACAACAGGTACTATAACTCTTATTGTGCAAAAAATAGGTGTATCAAGTCATAAATTATGTGACTTATCTGTTGGTGATGAAGTAACAGATGTGGTTGGCCCATTAGGTCAAGCCACACATGTAGAAAAAATCGGCACTGTATTGTGTGCCGGTGGAGGTGTTGGTATAGCACCTTTGTTGCCTATTGTAGAAGCTATGAAAAAAGCTGGTAATAAAGTTATAACTGTGTTGGCCGGTCGCTCAAAAGAATTTATCATACTGGAAAAAGAAATTCGTCAAGCTTCAGACGAAGTTGTTGTTATGACAGATGACGGTAGTTACGGAAATAAAGGTTTGGTAACTGAGGGAATGGATGAGATAATTAAACGAGAAAAAATTCATCTAGCGGTAACTATAGGACCTGCAGTAATGATGAAATTTTGTTCCTTGTTAACAAAAAAATATAACATACCAACAGTTGCCAGTTTAAATACCATAATGGTTGATGGTTCAGGAATGTGTGGAGCATGTCGCATTACCGTTGGCGGAGAAACCAAATTTGTATGTGTAGATGGACCGGAATTTGACGCTCATCAAATTGATTTTGATGAAATGCTTATGCGTTTGCAAGCATACAAAGATGAAGAAGTAGAAGCATATCAATCATTCATGAATAATAAATAACGGAGATTATGAATAAAGATAAATCATATTTACAAGAATTACGAAATTTAAACTGGAGAGAAGACGTACGAAAATCAATACCTGCAAAAGAACGGATTGCAAAACAAAGAGTTTCTATGCCTGCACAAGACGCAAAGGTGCGGAGCACAAATAGCAAAGAGGTAAATTGTGGATTAACATCGGAGTTGGCTATTGAAGAAGCACAGCGATGTTTAGATTGTGTAAATCCAACCTGTATTGATGGCTGTCCGGTAAATATAAATATTCCTAGTTTTATAAAACATATAGAAAAGTCTGATTTTTTAGGTGCTGCACAGGTGCTTAAAGAAACTAGTGCTCTTCCGGCTGTATGTGGACGAGTATGTCCGCAAGAAAAGCAATGCGAGGAAACGTGTTTTTATACAGTGAAACTCAAAAAAGAACCTGTAGCAATTGGTCATTTGGAGCGTTTTGCAGCTGATTATGAAAGAGAATCAGGTTCTATTTCTGTTCCTGAAACTGCTCCTGACAATGGCTATAAGATAGCAATTATTGGTTCCGGTCCTGCAGGATTATCGGCAGCAGGTGATTTGGCAAAAATGGGATGTCAGGTAACTGTTTTTGAAGCTTTGCATGAAATAGGCGGTGTGTTGAAATATGGAATTCCTGAATTTCGTCTCCCCAATTCTGTTGTGGATGTTGAAATCAACAATCTTAAAGAAATGGGCGTTCGCTTTATTAAAAATTTTGTGGTAGGAAGCACTGCAAGTATTCAGGATTTACGAGATGAAGGATACGATGCTTTTTTTGTGAGTAGTGGAGCTGGATTACCTAACTTTATGGGGATTCCGGGAGAAAATTATGCCGGAATTATGTCTTCAAATGAATATTTAACCCGTGTTAATTTAATGAAAGCAGCTCAGAAAGATTATGATACACCGGTTTATAAAGGAAAAAATGTGATAGTTATTGGAGGAGGTAATACTGCTATGGATTCGGTGAGAACAGCAAAACGTTTAGGAGCTGAGCGAGCGATAATTATGTATCGTCGTTCTATGGAAGAAATGCCGGCTCGTGAAGAAGAGATAGAGCATGCTGTAGAAGAAGGTATTGAGTTTATGTGTTTGAACAATCCGGTAAAATATTATGCTAATGAAAATGGACATGTATCTACAATTGTTGCACAAAAAATGGAACTTGGAGAACCTGATGCTAGTGGGCGAAGAAGACCTATTCCAGTTAAAGATTCAGAATATGAAATTGAGGTAGATTTGGTTGTGGTGAGTGTGGGGGTTTCTCCCAATCCGCTAATACCTAAAAGTATACCAGAATTGGAAATGACGCGATGGGGGACGATTGTGGTGGATGAAGAAACCATGCAAGCAAAACATGTACCTGATGTATTTGCAGGAGGAGATATTGTACGTGGTGGTGCGACAGTTATTCTTGCAATGGGAGACGGAAGGACTGCTGCTCAAGGTATTTTTAATTATGTGAAATCAAAAAAATAAATATTATGATAGATACTTCTGTAACATATGCTGGTTTAAACCTTAAAAATCCTATTATAGTAGGTAGTTGTGGTTTAACCAATTCTATTGAGAGTTTGAAAAAACTCGAATCTAATGGAGCTGGAGCGGTTGTGTTAAAATCTATTTTTGAAGAGCAGATTTTTAATCAATCTGATTTTGAAATATCAGAAGCTCAAAAAAATGAGTTTTTATATACACAATATTCTGAATCTATGGATTATATAGATCAATATATAAAAGAAGATACAATTACTACTTACTTGAATCTTGTAAGACAAGCTAAGAAAGAGTTGCTTATACCTGTTATTGCAAGTATTAATTGTGTTTCGAATTATGAATGGGCTCGCTTTGCTAAACGGGTAGAAGAAGCTGGTGCTGATGCAATAGAGCTAAATGTTTTTCTACATCCTTCTGATGAATCGGATTTAGATTTTGAACAATTATATCTTGATATTATTGCAAATGTAACTGCTGAAGTATCTATTCCGGTAACCTTAAAAATGACTCCTTCTTTTACTAAATTATCTCAGACAATTCAAAAAATTTCTGAGACAGACATTAAAGGTTTAGTATTATTTAATCGTTTTTATATACCTGATGTTGATATTGAAACTTTACGTTCTACACCAAAACATCCTTATAGTGACCCTCATGATTATACGTTGCCTTTACAATGGATAGGCTTGAATGCTCATAAAGTATCTTGTGATTTAGCTGCTTCTACTGGTATTCACTCTGCCGAGTCTGTAATTAAAGAATTGCTCGTAGGTGCAAGTGCTGTACAGTTGGTATCTTCTTTATATTTGAATGGTCCAGAACATATTCAAACGGTATTGAAAGGTTTAGAAGACTGGATGAATGAAAAGGGGTATAACTATATTTCTCAATTTAAAGGTAAATTGGCTAATGATAGTAAATATCCGGCAACATTCGAGCGTATTCAATTTATGAAATATTTTAGTCAAATAAAATAACTGAATTTTATTGTTTTATTATATTAAAAGGTGTTATTTTTCTATCTGTGAAGGTATATTTATAACACCTTTTAATATATACAGGCTAATTGAATTAGCCATAAAAAAGTCGTGTTACGTATTCGTTATGTAGATTTTCTAATGGCATATAACACCATATTTTATATTCAACCACATGGTATGTGTATGTTATGTAATAATTGCAACTATGAGTATATTACAAAAAGCATGTTTAACGTTAGCCTTTTTTAATATTTTTCATACAGAGGTTACAGTACATACATGTGTGAATGAGTGAGCAAAAAATAAGTAATCATTTTTTGTAATATATAAAAACATGACCTGTATCAGTTTTTTATATATGCTAATAAGCTATGTTTTTTAATAATTTATTATGATAGTTTTTTTCTATTCCAAAAATATACTGTAAATTTCGCTAAAATTTTTTTAGTCATTTTGGGCTACGTAATAATTATATAAATTTTAAATAAATAAGTATGGATCAAGCATTAATGCTCTTAGTTGTTGGTATGTTAACTGTATTGATTACACTCATTATGGTTACAATAGTTGGTAATGCAATAATTTTATTTGTCAACAAATTTATGCCAGAAGCTGCGAAATCAGTTGTGAGAGTACAGTCCTCATCATCTATAGAGGGTAATAAATTAGCAGCAATTGTTTCAGCAGTAGATATTGCAACAAAAGGGAAAGGAAAAATAGTTGATATTCAAAAACAATAATAAAAAAGTAAGAATAAAAGTATAATTTAATTAATGTAACATGGGAAAAGAAATCAAATTTTCGTTAGTGTATCGAGATATGTGGCAAAGTGCAGGCAAGTATATGCCACGAGTAGATCAATTAGTAAGAATAGCCCCTGAAATTATAAAAATGGGCTGTTTTGCTCGAGTAGAAACTAACGGAGGAGGATTTGAACAAATTAATTTATTGTTTGGCGAAAATCCAAATAAAGCCGTTCGTGATTGGACACAACCATTTAATGATGCAGGAATACAAACACATATGCTTGACAGATCATTAAATGGTCTTCGTATGAGTCCGGTACCTTCAGATGTTCGAAAACTTTTTTATAAAGTTAAAAAAGCACAAGGAGTAGATATAACTCGTTGTTTTTGTGGATTGAATGACCCAAGAAATATAATTGATTCAATAAAATATGCAAAAGAAGCAGGAGTAATTGCACAGGCAACTCTTTCATTAACTGTTTCAGAAGTACATACTGTTGAATATTATTGCAAATTAGCTGATGAACTTATAGCAAATGGTGCAGATGAAATATGTTTAAAAGATATGGCAGGTATAGGTCGTCCTGTTTCTTTAGGAAAAATAGTTGCTCATATTAAAAAGAACAATCCTGATTTAATTGTTCAATATCATGGACAAACCGGTCCTGGATTTACACCAGCTTCTATTTTAGAAGTAGCTAAAGCAGGTTGTGATATTATTGATGTTGGTATGGAGCCTCTTTCATGGGGTACCGGACATGCTGATGTGATAATGGTTCGAGAAATGTTGAAAGATGCTGGCTTTAAAGTACCAGATATTGATATGAAAGCATATATGAAAGCCCGAGCCTTAACTCAGGAGTTTATGGATGATTTCTTAGGATACTTTATTCCTGAATCAAATCGTCGTTTGCAATCATTGTTAATTGCACCGGGATTACCGGGAGGTATGATGGGTAGTTTAATGAATGATCTTTCTTCAAATTTATCAACGATAAATAAGTCATTAGTTAAAAAAGGAAAATCTGAAATTACAATTGATGAGTTATTAATTCAGTTGTTTGATGAAGTTGCTTATGTGTGGCCGCGTGTTGGATATCCACCATTAGTTACACCATTTTCTCAATATGTAAAAAATCTTGCCTTATTTAATATTATGCAAGTTGCCAAAGGCGGTGAGCGTTGGTCTATGATTGCAGATAATATTTGGGATATGATTCTTGGTAAAGCCGGAAAATTACCGGGTGAGGTTGCTCCTGAAATTAAAAAATTAGCTGAGGAACAGGGACGTGAATTCTTTACCGGAGCTCCGCAAGAATTATATCCGGATAAGTTAGATGAGTTCAAAAAAGAAATGAAAGAAAATAACTGGGATTTTGGTAAAGATGATGAAGAGTTATTTGAATTAGCAATGCATCCGGAACAATACCGAGCGTTACGTTCTGGAAAAGCAAAAGAAGCTTTTGAAGCAGAATTAGCAGCTAAAAAAGCAGAAGTAGAAAAGAAAAATGCTCCTGCACCTGCTGCAGCTCAAAGTGGATCGTATGAACCTAAAACATTACAACTTGATGTGAATGGTGAAAAATACGTCGTAAATGTGAGTTATGGTGATGAAGCACCGACTTCTTCTTCTGCACCTGCTCAAAATACTCCTGCACCTGCGGCTTCGAGTGATGCTAAGGAAATTATTGCACCTATATCAGGAAAATTCTTTTTAACTAAAGATTCTTCTGAAACTCCCGTAAAAGTTGGCGATACAGTAAAAGAAGGTCAGATTATTGGCTATATTGAGGCAATGAAAGTATTTAATACAATTACTGCAGAACATGCGGGTAAAGTTGTTGAAGTATGCTTTAGTAATGGAGAAGAGGTAGACGAGGATGATGTGATTATTCGCGTACAATAAAATTCTCTGTAATAATATAAAACGCCGATATTTTTCGGCGTTTTTTTTAAATTATTTGTTTTAAAAAAATAATATGGAAATATTAGAGAAACTGTATGAAATGACTGCGATTGGCAGTTTAATTGCCGATCCACAAACTTTAATAATGTATGTGTTAGGGTTTGTTTTATTGTATTTGGGAATTGTGAAAAAATACGAACCCCTTTTGTTAGTCCCTATAGCATTTGGTGTTATTTTAGCAAATTTTCCATTGGGTCAAATGGGCATAGTTCCTGCTCATTTTATTAAGGATTTATTCCTGGATATGGATATAGATGTATTTAATACTTTAAGTGCCGAAAAACAAGAAGAGTTATTAGCAAGTAGTCATTACATGAATTTGTATGAAATAGCTCATGAGTATGGCATCATGAATTTTTTATATTATTCATTACTTAAAACTGGTTTGTTGCCACCTCTTATTTTTATGGGGGTAGGTGCTATGACAGACTTTGGGCCAATGTTACGTAATTTACGTTTAGCTTTGTTTGGGGCTGCTGCTCAAATTGGTATTTTTACTGTTTTACTTGTTGCTATGGCGAGTGGTCAGTTTGATATTAAAGAGGCATCTTCTTTGGCTATTATTGGTGGTGCTGATGGTCCTACTGCTATTTTTACAACAATTAAATTGGCTCCACACTTACTTGGTCCAATTGCGATTGCTGCATATTCTTATATGGCTTTGGTTCCGGTTATTATTCCTTTTATTGTGAAGCTTACGTGTAATGAGAAGGAGTTAAAAATCAATATGAAGGAAATGGATAAAAAATATCCTTCTAAGTTTAAAATTAAAAATCCGCGTGCGGTTAAAATTGCATTTCCAATAGTGTTAGGTACTGTGATTATAATTCTTGTACCTTCATCAGCTCCGTTATTGGGTATGTTATTGTTTGGTAATCTAATTAAAGAAATCGGTTCTGATACGCAGCGATTAACTGTTGCAGCTACTGATTATATTATGAATCCTGCTACAATAATTCTTGGTTTAACGGTTGGTGCTACTATGACAGCTGAAGTATTCTTAGATTTTACTACTATTATGATTATAGTTGGTGGTTTCTTTGCTTTTGCAATATCAGTTGCCGGAGGTATATATGCGGTTAAAATTTATAATTTGTTAGCATCTAAAAAGATAAATCCTCTTATTGGTGCTACCGGTTTAAGTGCTGTACCTATGGCATCACGTGTAGCAAATGATGTATCTACAAAATATGATTCTAAAAATCATGTTCTCCAATATTGTATGTCAAGTAACGTGTCGGGTGTAATTGGCTCTGCTGTTGCGGCTGGTGTGCTTATTGGTTTTGTAGGAGGATAAATGTTTAACAATACAATAACCTTTCAGCCCTGAAATATCTTATGTGTTTCAGGGCTTTTTTGTATTACAAAGTTTTTTTTGCGGTTTTTTTTTCTGAATTTTGCGATTGAAAATATGATATACATTAATATATGAAAATAATATGTTTTTTTTGTGTATTCGATAAAAGATATGCTGATGAATAATAATGATATATATAATTTTACGGTTGGTGAACTGATAAAAATATTACAAGAATACCCAGAAGACATGCCGGTTGTTGTAAATGGTTACCAAAATGGCTATGAAAATTTTTTCCATCCGTATGTGAAAAAAGTAGTACATATGCCTGAAAATTTTTATACTGATGGTTTGTTTCAACTTGATGATAATGGAGAAGAGGTTCTGCTTTTAGAAAGGGAGATGAGATACGATTGAGTGGGTATTTTTTATATAAAACTGTTGGATAATTAACTGTAATTATTTACAATATATGAAAAGGTAAATCAAGTTTTTGAAAATATTAATACGGGGTGTAATGACCAAAGGTTTTACAGGATAATATTAAAAAAATACAATGAAATCAAACACAGAGAAAATTTATATTAAACATTGGTTAGATATTAAACCATATAATACACAAACTGTAACTGATAGCTATTACTTACAGATATGTAACAAAGTCAAAAATGCGATTATAGGAAATAAACATGCTTTTATGTTGAACCTATATTTGGAGAATACTATTAATTTGAGCATGTTGGCTTGTTTCCTTACTTCTTATTTTGAGGATTTAGTATCTGAAACAAATATTTGGAATACTTTTGTAAATCATCATATCGAATTATACAACAAACCCTTACCTTTTTTTGATGTTGATGATTATTATACCGAAGAAATAAATGTACAAGATGTAAGTTTTCTTATTTGGTATTTTTTGAATATGCTACAGGAAGATGAATTTGTTGATCCGATTAATGCATGTATTACAGAGACAGCTGTGTCAATAATGGATGTGTTTGATGAAATATGGGAGTATGCACCTCAAAATGAAAAATTAAAATCTTTGTATACTATAGATGAGGGTGAAACTGACTATTACGTTGCTCGTGATTTTATTGACACCATATTATTTAAAAGTTATCTGTTTTATCCCGATACTATGCTTGATTTAAAAGAATCTGAACTTGAATTAATGGAAGACCCCGAGGTCAAAGAAAATATTATACATTTCCTGAATGAAAATCGGGATCAGACTTTGCATAGTACATATACACGGTTATTATGCTTAAAAGGTAAAGACTGGGCTTCTAAAATAGTAGGCAACGACCATCCACTTTCCAAAGATTTTTCGAATATATCACAACAAAAGATTAGAGGCTTTTTTCTGTATAAAGGTCAGGATGAGAATGATGTCTTTCTTGAACATATTGCATCGGGTAAACAATTTAATTTAACAAAAAAATCTTTTGATGATTCTGAATTATTACAAAACATTGATACTATTATATTTATCGGAATTGTAAAATGGAGAGATGAGTGGTGGTTTTCTGGTGTGTTTTTTATTAATGAATTTAATGCTGATTTAGTATTAGATGAGAAAAATTCCTTACAAAGTCGTATGGAAGTTAATTTTTTAGACCATCAGAGTAATGATGTTGAAGAAATACTTGAAAAACAATATTCTATATTTAAAGATTTTACTAATGGAAAGGAAATTGTTTTTTTGGATTCAGAAAAAGTTGACTCCTTTATAAAGGAATATACCGAATATTATAATAAATCACTTAAACTTTCGAAAAAAGAAAGAGACAAAGCAAAAAAACGAGCTCGCAAAGATGGCTTTTTTGGAACTGAAGATACGCATTCCGATTTTACAGAGGTTTCAGAAAGTGCTTTGATTTTCTTTAATCCTAAAAGTGGTGTTGAAGTTGCATTAGCAGTTAATAGTGCTTTTCCTGCACCTCACAATCCTTTCTTTAATGTTGATGATAGTGAAGAACATCTTTTTCGTTTATTTATGAATGAAAGCATATCAACGGAGTTGGTTATGTATTGTATAGAAAATTATAAATCGATAATACCTTTTTTTAATAAAATAGAAGGAAAAGTCTATTTAGAAAATATTGATTTTTTATTGCGTTTTTGGAAACAAAATAATTATTACACAAAACCTTCAATAACATTTACCGGAGGTAGTAAGTCGTTTTCAACGTAATTTTGAGTTACACTAAATTTTTTTGCTAAGATAGAAGGGGGTAGGGATTTCTCCGAATTTATTGTATACTGTATAAACAGTAAGTTTGAATATTGGTCAGAGCTTTAGTTATTCAATAATAGAAGCTTCTTTAAACGAAAAACCACATAAACATTCTGTTATATGCATACGTTTTTTTCCTTCTAATTGTATTATGGTCGGATATATATATCCATCTATACACGTTATAGCAATATTTTTCTTGTTTTCTATAATCGTACCCGGTGTTATGTCGTGAGCAGTTTTTTCATATTCTGCTTCATAAATTTTACATATGAGTGCATGTGAAGCAGATGTATGTGAAATTTTGAACCATGCAGCAGGATATGGGGAAAACCCCCGAATGTGGTTATATATTTCTTGTACAGATGTATTCCATCGAATTTTGCATGTTTCTTTGGAAATTTTTGGAGCAGTTTTTAAATCTTTTGATTCCAATTTTTTTTGAGGAATAGTTTGTATGGAATTATGTTCAATTTGCTGTAACGTTTCTATAATAAGTTCGCCACCTAATTTCATAAGAGAATCGTGCATATCTCCGGCAGTAGCTGTGGTAGGTATTAAAATCTTTTTTTGATCAATAATGTGTCCTGTATCAATGTTGTCGTCAATAAAAAAGGTAGTAACACCAGTTTCTGTTTCTCCGTTTACAATTGCCCAGTTAATAGGAGCTGCACCTCTATATTGGGGGAGGAGTGAGGCATGTAAATTAAATGTTCCTACCTTGGGTATACTCCAAATAATTTTTGGTAACATACGAAAAGCAACAACAATTATCACATCCGGTTTAATGTCTTCTATTGTTTTTACAAAATTATCATCACGCAACTTTACAGGTTGGAGTACCGGTAAATTATGCGATTCTGCAAATTTTTTGACCGGAGATTGATGAATTTTTTTTCCTCTTCCGGCAGGTTTATCCGGTGCGGTAACCACAGCAGAAATCGTATAATGTTGCTGAACAAGTAACGAAAGCGGATATACCGCAAAATCCGGTGTACCCATATATATTATCCGAAGAGGATGTGTCATATATTAATGTAAGTTGAAAATGTTTTTATATATACGCTTAAAAAAGTTAGTTTCCATTAAATGCTCATCATCATAGTAGCCATATCCATATTGCTGGCCATATTTGCCATATCTGTAGCCATAGCTGTTAATCATATCTACGTCATTTATTAAAATACTCAAATTCACTACTTTACCTTCTTTGTGAACATCATTTATAAATTTCAACGAATTTTTGTTGGTATAATTTTGACGCATTACAAACACATTTAAATCTGAATGTTTTGATATTGATAAAGTATCAGCAACAAGTCCAATAGGAGGAGTGTCAAAAATAATGTAATCATATTTTTGATTTTGTATTTGATCAATAAAAAGAGAAAATTCTTTACTTTCAATTAACTCCAAAGGATTTGGTGGTACAGGTCCGGAGAGAATAATATCAAGATTTTGTGAAATATCAGATTTGATAGTAATATCTTCAATTGTGTTTTTTCCTATTAAAAAATTAGTTACACCCAATGTGAAATTAGTATTAATCATTGTATGTAATCGTGGTTTACGTAGGTCAAGACCAACAATTAGTACTCGTTTATTGTTCATAGCAATCATTGTTGCAAGATTTAGAGCACAAAATGTTTTACCTTCTCCACTTACTGTAGAGGTAAACGATATAATAGGAGTACTGTATTTGATTCGTTTCAAAAAGAATGAAATACTAGTTCTTATAGTTCTGAATGATTCCGCAATTGAAGATTTTGGATGTTTTTTTACCGGAACAAACTCTTCTTCGCGTCTGTTATGAGCAACTGAACCAAGAATAGGTATAGAACAAGATTGTTCTATTTCTTCGCGTTCTACAATTTTATTGTTGAGGAAATCGCGAAGTATGATTATAATACCCGGTATAAAGCATGCCAAAAACAGTGCGATAAGATAATTAAGTGCACGTTTAGGAGAAATGAGTTTAGTGTTTTCGATAAAAGCCTCATCAATAAATTTAAGATCGGGTAAGTTTGCAGCTTTAGTAATGCCAACTTCAGCCCGTTTTTGTAATAAATAATTGTAAATATTATCATTCAGTTCAAAACGCCGTTGAATATTAATTAATTCACGTTCTGTTTTTGGTAATTTTTTAATGTTAATATTTAGTTTTGCTATTTCTTTGTCAATTTCATCCAATTCAAGTTTTGTGCTTTCTATCAGGTTGTGAACATTATCAATTAAAGATTCAATAGTGTTATTAATTTTAATGTTAATAAGTTTTAAGCTGGGGTTTTGGTCTGTTGCACTATATTTAATAACTTGTTTTTCAGCATATAGTTCGCCCAATTGGGTTATTAAGGAATTTAATGAAGGATCTTGTACACCTATAACTGAAGGTGAAATCATGTCTTGAAGGTTGTCCTTTTTTTGAATTGTTTTGAGAATATATTGATAATATTTTAACCGAATTTCAAGCATTGATTTTTGAGATTGAAATTCTTCAATTTTTTCGAACAAAGCAGATCCCTCAATACTTAAATCAATAATTTTATTGGCTGAACGAAATGTTTCTAAATTTTGTTCAGCTTTATTTAATGAGTCTACAATTTCCATTAATTGAGAATCAATAAATTCTATAGTTTTGTATGAGGTTTTATTTTTTTCTTTTAAATCATTTTCTATAGCTACAAGAATAAGAGTATTTAAGTAATTTACAACTTTTTCCGGAACTGTTCCCTGAAATGTGAGATCGAGTATAGTACCTTTTTTGAAAGATGCTTCTACCGTAAGATTGTTTAAATATTGTCGTGTTAATTTATGATAGTTATTAATTGTAGCAATATATGTTTCATCAATTATATTGTCTTTATTATTTTTTTCACTAATCTCAAACGCATCAGATTTCACTACACTAAACACATACTCATCGCTTGTGTATTGTTGGTTAAAAAGTAATGTTTTCGAGACAGAGTTTGAATCACGAGGAATGTTGAGTTGATATTTTTTACTTGAAAGTATTGTTATAAAAATATCTTCAAATTCTACTTCAAGTTCTTTTATACGTTCTTTAAAAACAGTATCTAGTTCTATGCGAATAGGGCACTCATTGTATATCTCCACATCGTTTACCCGACCTTCATGTCTATACGAAATTTGGTAATTTAGCCGTTCAAGTGTTTGTTTAGTAAGTGTGTATGATTGTAAAATGCCAATAAAATTATCTATATTTTGATTGCTCCCCCCCCCTAAGGTTCCAAGTTCTTTCATAATAGAACTCATGGCACCCATAGCATCTTCTTTTTCTGTTACCATTACAGTGTTTTTGGTTTCGTATACCGGAGTTGAGTACCGATTTACAACGAAGGCGATAATAAGTCCAAATAGTATGGTAATAACAAACCATCTCCAGTTTGCAAGAAATAAAAAAATATATTTTTGAATATTAATATTTTCTTCTTCTTCAGGGGAAAAAGTATCTTTATTCATTTGTTATTTGTTAAGATATTCAAGTGTTAAAATTAAGGTTGAAATTGAACTTAATAAAAGAGATATTGTAGGAGTGTTAAGTCGGAATGACTTTAATTTTAATGGTTCTACAATAATTACATCTCCTGGTTTTACATATAATTTTTCTTTGGACATTATATCCGCATTTGTTAAGTCAATTCGGTATGTTTCATTCTTGTTACCGGAGGTGCGTATAATCATGACTTTACGTTTATCACCATATTGATTAATATCTCCGGCAAGTGCTATTGCTTCAAAAATTGTAAGTTCATTTCGATACACTATAAAATTTCCCGGTCTGTTAACTTCTCCCAGTACAGATACTTTTGCGTTTAACAATTTTACAATAACTGTTGCATCTTTAAAAAAATCATTTACTTTTTTTTGTATAACAGCTTCTGCTTCAAAAATTGTTAGCCCCTCTACATGTATCGTGTCAATAACTGGTAGTTTGATAAAACCATCAGGATTTATAGTAAAACCTTTTAATGTAATAGATGTTTCACTCGACACATTTGTAGATCCTGTGTTATTTAGATTAAATAAATCATTTATTTCCTCATTAATACTCAAAATACGAACATATACAACATCCCCAATTTGTAAGTTGTTTTCTATAGGGTTTTTAGAATAGGAAATATTCTCTTCTGTATCTGAACTGGAGTGTAGATACATTATGTTTTTTCGACTTGTACAATCCGAAAAAAACAATAATCCCAAGATTGACATATAAATTAAAAAATGCCTCATATATGTAATTTTATGCAAATGTAGAATTAATTCCGAAATAAAGTATGTTTTTAATTTGTTTTATATTCGAACGAAACTGTTTTTAATTCTTCGTTTGCTTTTTCTATTTTATTTTCTAATGAAGCTTTGTATGCCACTAATTTTTTTGCAACATCATCTTGTTTAGTTGCTATTATTTGAGCAGCTAAAATTCCTGCGTTTAATGCTCCGTTTATACCAACTGTTGCAACCGGAATACCGGGAGGCATTTGCACTATTGCTAATAAAGAATCCATTCCATCGAGGCTTGCTTTGATGGGGATGCCGATTACCGGTATAGGCGTCATAGATGCTATTACGCCCGGTAAATGAGCTGCCATTCCTGCTCCGGCAATTATAACTTCAATACCTCGCGATTGGGCATTTTTTGCAAACTTTCCTACTGCTTCGGGAGTTCTGTGTGCTGACAGTGCATTTATTTCAAATGGTATGTGTAAATCATTTAAAAATTGTGCTGCTTTTTCCATTACTGGCATGTCTGAGGTACTCCCCATTATAATACTTACTTGTGCTTTCATTTACTGATATTATTGATTTTTTTCGCAAAGATTCAAAAAAAATGTAATTTTGCAAAACATTATGAAACATTTTGATATACAATTACACGATAAGTATTTTACAGTTTTTAAGCAATATTCTGAAATTCAGGATAATATACAAAAGGTTGCGGTGTCTTTAGAGAATAAGATTTCAGATACCTCACAAGTGGTAATGCTTTCTGTTTTGAATGGTGCATTTATGTTTACGGCTGATTTATGTAAACATTTTACCTGTACTCCATTTATTTCATTTATAAAATTAGCATCTTATAAAGGTGTAAAATCAACCGGTTCTGTAGATTCATTAATTGGTCTGGATGTGGATATTTCTCATAAAACGGTAATAATTGTGGAAGATATTGTTGATACCGGTAATACTATTGAGTATTTGTATAATCTTTGTGTGGATTTACAGGCAAAAGAAATTTTTGTTGTAAGTTTGTTGTTTAAATCGTCTGCATATAAAAAAAATATTCCTATTACGTATTATGCATTTGATATTCCTGACGCATTTGTTGTTGGGTATGGTATGGACTACAATGGTTTAGGAAGAAGTTTGAAAGATATTTATAAAATAACATAAAAACATGTGTATGATTAATTTAGTATTATTTGGCCCTCCAGGTGCAGGAAAAGGAACATATTCCGAAAAAATTGTTGAAGACTATAATTTAATTCATATTTCAACCGGTGATTTGTTACGAAATGAAATTGCACAACAAACAGAATTAGGGAAATCGGCGAAAAAAAAGATGGAAAAAGGAGAGTTTGTGCCAGATGAAGTAGTAATTAGCATGATAAATAATGTTCTCAATGAAAAAACGGATGCAAAAGGTTTTATTTTTGATGGTTTTCCACGTACTGTTGAGCAGGCAGAAGCTTTGGATAATTTACTGAATGATAGAAGTATGGATATATCTCAGGTAATTGCCTTTGAGGTAGACGAAGAGGTTCTTATACAGCGTATAATGTTACGTGGAAAGGAATCTGGTCGTGTTGATGATCAAAATTATGATACGGTGAAAAACAGAATTTCGGTGTATCATGAAAAAACAGCACCGGTAAAAGAATATTATACGTCTCAGGATAAGTTACATGTTGTTCGCAATGAAGGTACTATCGACGAGGTGTATGGCAATGTGAAAAAAGTACTTTCTATATAAATATATGTTATGGCTACGTCTTCTTTTGTTGATTTTATTAAAATTTTTTTCCGTTCCGGGAATGGTGGTGGCGGCTCTGCACATCTCTTTAGAGATAAATTAACCACCAAGGGAGGACCTGATGGTGGTGATGGTGGACGTGGCGGTCATATTATATTACGCGGTAATGAAAATGTGTGGACTTTGCTGGCTTTGCGATATCAAAAGCACATTTTTGCTGAGCATGGTGGAAATGGTTCCGGAAGTGGAAAAACAGGTGCGAATGGTAAAGATGTTATAGTTGATGTTCCTTTGGGAACTATTGCTAAAGATGTTGAAACCGGTGAAGTTTTGTGTGAAATTACCGAGCACAATCAGGAAGCTATTCTTATTTCTGGTGGTCGTGGTGGTTTAGGAAATACGCATTTTAAGTCTTCAACCAATCAAACGCCTCGGTATGCTCAAACAGGTGAAAAAGGGGTAGAGGGGTGGTTTTCTCTTGAACTTAAAGTCTTGGCAGATGTTGGATTGGTTGGCTTTCCCAATGCTGGTAAATCAACTTTGTTGAGTGTTATTTCTGCAGCAAAACCCAAAATTGCTGATTACCCTTTTACAACGTTGGTTCCTAATTTGGGAATTGTATCGTATAGAAACGGTAAATCGTTTGTTGTTGCTGATATTCCCGGAATTATTGAAGGAGCTCATGAGGGGAAGGGGATTGGTTTGCGATTTTTGCGACATATAGAGCGAAATGCTGCGTTGCTTTTTATGGTTCCTGCTGACACTCATAATATAGCCGAGGAGTATGCTATATTATTACAAGAATTGGAATTATATAATAAAGAATTATTAGACAAACCTCGTTTTTTAGTTATCTCAAAGGCTGATTTGCTTGATGATGAGCTGAAAAACATGATACAGGAAGAATTACCAGGTCAGGTAGAAATTTTATTTCTATCGTCGGTAACGCAGTATAATATTGATAATTTGAAAGACATTATTTGGAAATATTTACATCAATAATTTGTATATGGAATTTTTAGAACTTATAGACAGAGAAATATTGTTAGCTATTAATGGTTTTCATTCACCGACTTTTGATTTTATTTTTTATAATATTTCTCAAACGCGAACAGGGTTACCGTTGTATGCGTTTATTATCATTTATTTATTTAAGAAGCTTCATACTGCTCGGGCTATGCAATATTTTATTGTTCTTATTTTATCTGTTGCATTGGCTGATTTAGGTTCGGTTCATTTATTTAAAAATGTGGTTGAACGATACAGACCAAGCCATAATTTAGAAATTGAGCATATGTTGCATTATGTAAATGATTATCAGGGAGGTATGTATGGGTTTATATCATCTCATGCGGCAAATTTATTTGCATTGGCTACAATGATTTATTTAATAT
The DNA here is from genome assembly GCA_046482735.1 of Bacteroidales bacterium. Classification (GTDB taxonomy): domain Bacteria; phylum Bacteroidota; class Bacteroidia; order Bacteroidales; family UBA1715; genus JAQICB01. The sequence continues at coordinate 20,742 of JAWOEL010000036.1, forward strand.
TTAAAAAACATTGGTTGACTAAATTGGTTTTTATATGGGCTTGTTTAGGTTCGTATAGTCGCATGTATTTGGGGGTTCATTATCCATCAGATATTATTGTGGGGGCATTGTTTGGTTCTGGTGTTGCATATGCTTTGCATCGATTTTATTTTGTAAATCTTGTGTCTCCTTCAACAGTGTATTCTTCTAAAATAGAAAATGAAAACACAAAACAGGTAGAGAAATAATATTACTCTCACCACATATTTTGACTCATTTAATTCACTTGTAATATTAATTAGTATGTCTGTTTATACTCGTATTATACGTCCTGTTTTATTTCAGTTTAATCCAGAATGTGTTCATAATTTTACGATTTCGTATTTGTCTTTTTTACAACATGTGCCCGGAGTTCAAAAAATAGTTTCGAAAGCATATGCTGTTCCGTATGATTCACGCTTATCGAGAAAAGTTTTTGGTATACACTTTCCACATCCGGTTGGTTTAGCTGCCGGATTAGATAAAAATGCTCAGGCTTATAAGATGTTTGGTGCTATGGGATTTTCTTTTGTGGAAATAGGAACAGTGACACCAAAAGCTCAACCGGGAAACGATAAGCCCAGATTGTTTCGTCTTCCTAAAGATACGGCAATTATTAATCGTATGGGATTTAATAATAAGGGTGTAGAGTATGCAGTAAAAAAATTACGAAAACGGAATTCAAAACTTATTATTGGTGGAAATATTGGTAAAAATAAAACTACGCCAAATAATAAAGCTATTAATGATTATGTGGCTTGTTTTGAGGCTTTGTATAAATATGTTGATTATTTTGTTGTAAATGTAAGTTCTCCCAATACGCCAAACTTGCGTGAATTGCAGGACAAGGGGCCTTTACAGGAAATTTTGCAGGAATTAATGAAACATAATATGCAAAAAAATATGCCTAAACCAATTTTACTAAAAATAGCTCCTGATGTTACACATGAACAGTTAGATGATATTATTGACATAATTACAACAACTCAAATTGCAGGTGTGGTAGCTACTAATACAACTATTACACGACATAATCTTTCGTATTCCGAGGAGTATATTGATTCAATTGGTGCTGGTGGACTTAGTGGTGCTCCTGAAAAAGATATGTCTACCGAAGTTATTCGTTATATTTCTGAAAAATCTAAGGGTACAATACCAATAATAGGTGTGGGCGGAATAATGAATGCTGCTGATGCTCGGGAAAAATTAGAGGCCGGAGCATCGCTTGTGCAAATTTATAGTGGTTTTATTTATGAGGGTCCTTCCTTAATATCAAGGATTTGTGAAAAAATATTAAAAAAAGTGTAAATTTTTATGTCTGAAATTATGTAGTAAAAAAAAATGTTATATATTTGCACAAGCAAATGCGAGAGTAGCTCAGCTGGTAGAGCACGACCTTGCCAAGGTCGGGGTCGCGGGTTCGAATCCCGTCTCTCGCTCATCCAAAGCCCCGATGCAGTTTTCTGCATCGGGGCTTTTCTTTTCACTGCACCGAGCGCTCGCGCTCAGGATGCAGTGAAAAGAAAAGCCCGCCGACACGAAAGTGTCGTGGCTTTGGATGAAAGCCACCCCCTTTGGGATCGCGGAGCAATCCCAAAAACGCTCAGGATGCAGTGAAAAGAAAAGCCCACCGACACGAAAGTGTCGGGCTTTGGATGAAAGCCTCCCCCTTTGGGATGGCGGAGCAATCCCTTGCATTCATAAGCGCGTCAAATAAAAAGTCCACCGACACGGAAGTGTTGGGTCTTTGGATAAAAACCCCCCGATAATTCGGTGAGAGTGTGAGAAGGAGAGTGAGTTCGAGAGCGAGAATGAGGGAAATCAGAGCGAGAAACTTTGCTTTCGCTACGCTCTCGCTCTGTTTCTCACTCTGATTTGTATCCGGAGCGGGAATCGAACCCGCACGGCCGCAATGGCCACAGGATTTTAAGTCCTGCGTGTCTACC